>CAISDL010000012.1 GCA_903884065.1 uncultured Actinomycetes bacterium
AAGATCGACTCGCTGTACGAGGGCACCACGGCCATCCAGGCCCAGGACTTCTTCTTCCGGAAGATCATCCGCGACAAGGGTGTGGCCCTGGCGCACGTCGCCGGCCAGATCGATGAGTTCATCAAGAACGAATCCGGGAACGGACGCCTCAAGACCGAGCGTGCGCTGCTCAAGACCGCCCTGGAAGACGTCCAGGGCATGGCGGCCGCGTTGACCGGTTACCTGATGGCCGCGCAGGAAGATCCCAAGAGCATCTACAAGGTGGGCCTGGGTTCGGTGCGCTTCCTGATGAGCGTGGGCGACCTGGTGATGGGTTGGCTGCTGCTGCGCCAGTCGGCGGTGGCCATGGCCGCTCTCGACGCCGGCGCCGCCGGTGCCGACCGCTCGTTCTACGAGGGCAAGATCGCGGCCGCGGCGTTCTTCGCGAAGAACTTCCTGCCCCTGTTGTCCGGTGTCCGCCAGACGGTGGAGTCGGTCGACAACGAGGTGATGGAACTCGACGAAGCGGCCTTCTAAGGCCCTTCACGCACGACGGCGGCCCCGGGACATTCGGTCCCGGGGGCGCCTTCGTCGTGGGACCATTCGCTGGATCCCACGGGAACGGTGGAATCTTCATGACCTAGGACTCTTCCCATTCCAGCTCAAGTTGCTACGGTCGTGGACGTGACCGAACCTCAGGGGAAGTCCGGGAACAACGCGCCTGCATCCAAAGCCCCCGCCGGCCGTTCCCCGCTCGGCGATATCGCCGGCCAGTTCACCGGATCGTTCGTCAAGGCCGGCGGCTACTACGCCCGGTCCTGGAGCGCCTATCTCGGTGGCGCCCAGAGCGACCTTCCCGTGGCGAGGCCGACCCTGTCGCTGGCCACCCACGCCCTCCGGGACGAACTCGTCCTCGTCGGTCTGTTGTGGCGGCGGCCGCTCAGCGACCCGGCCGCCTACGAGGAGATCAACCGCGAGGTCCACGAGGCGGTCGACTACTACGGCGCACAGGGCTGGCTGGAGAAGCCCCAGGACTTCTTCCCGGCCCCGCCGGCGCCCACCGACGTCTCCATCAAATCCTTCACCGTCCGCAACCGCACCCATGAGCGGATGTCGTTCGAGAGCGGCTATGAGCCCCACCCCGGCGAGCCCGGCGCGGAGCGCTGGATGAGCTACACCGGCAACCGTCGCGAATACGCATTGATGCTGCGCCACAAGGACGGCATCGCCGGCCGAGCCGGCAGCGAACCTCGCCCCTGGCTGGTGTGCATCCACGGCACCGAGATGGGCCGCGCGGAACTCGACCTGGCGCTGTTTCGGGCCTGGCACCTGTACGAGGATTTCGGTCTCAATGTGATGCTCCCGGTGCTGCCGATGCACGGGCCACGCGCCAGGGGCCTCCCGAAGGGTGCGGTGTTTCCCGGCGAGAACGTGATGGACGACGTGCACGGCACCGCCCAGTCCGTCTGGGACGTGCGCCGGATCATCGCCTGGATCCGCGCCCAGCAACCCGATGCCCGCATCGGGTTGAACAGCATCTCGCTCGGCGGGTACGTCGCGTCGCTGGTGGCCAGTCTCGACGACGATCTGACCTGCGCCATCCTCGGCGTCCCGCCGTCGAACCTCGTCGAACTGCTCGGGCGGCACTCGGGACTGCCCAAGGACGATCCGCGGCGGGTGACGCTCGATCTCGCCGGACCGATCGGCCGGATGATCTCCCCGCTGTCGATGGAGCCGAAGGTGCCGCCGAAGGGCCGCTTCATCTACGCGGGCGTCGCCGACCGGATCGTGCATCCGCGCCAGCAGGTGATGCAGCTGTGGGAACACTGGGGCCGGCCGGATGTCGGCTGGTACCGCGGCGGGCACACCGGGTTCTTCCAGGCCCGTCCGGTCCAACGCTATGTCGATGCGGCGTTGGAGCAGTCCGGTCTGGTCGACGCCCGGCTCATCAGCACCCGCGCACACGACGGGAAATGATCGACGGCGATGCCACCCGGGTATTCCGGTGGCCCGCTGATCTCGCTCATGCCTCGAGAATCGCGGTAACCCCCTGACCACCGGCCGCGCAGATGGAGATCAGCCCGCGGACCGGCCGTCCGGTATCGGCCTTCTTCTCGGCCAGTTGCTTGGCCAGTTGCGCCACGATCCGCCCGCCGGTGGCCGCGAAAGGATGGCCGGCCGCCAGCGATGAGCCGTTGACGTTGAGCTTGGTCCGGTCGATCGCGCCCAGTGCCGCGTCGAGGCCCAACCGCTCCTTGCAGTACTCCTCCGATTCCCAGGCCGCGAGATGCGTCAGCACCACCGACGCGAACGCCTCGTGGATTTCGTAGAAGTCGAAGTCCCCCAGGCTCACGCCGTTTCGGGCCAGCAGCCTCGGTACCGCGTACGTGGGCGCCATCAGCAGGCCGTCATCTCCGTTGACGTAGTCCACCGCGGCGGTCTCGGCGTCGACGAAATAGGCGAGCGGAGTCAGACCGCGGGCCTGCGCCCAATGCTCGCTGGACAGCAGGGCCACCGACGCGCCGTCGGTCAGCGGGGTCGAGTTGCCCGCCGTCATGGTGGCGTCGCCCCCTTTGACCCCGAACACCGGCCGCAGCGTGGCGAGCTTCGCCGGGCTGGACTCGGGCCGCAGATTGTTGTCGCGGTAGAGGCCGAGGAACGGGGTCACCAAGTCGTCGAAGAAGCCGCGGTCGTAGGCGGCGGCCATATGCCGGTGACTGGCAGCCGCCAACTCGTCCTGGTCGACCCGTTTGATGCCCATCTTCTTGGCGGTGATGGCGGCGTGCTCGCCCATCGAGAGTCCGGTTCGGGGCTCGCCGTTGGTCGGGATCTCCACCCCGAGGGCCGCGGGCAACCGGCCGACCAGTGTCAGCCTCTCGAGACTGGACTTCGAGCGGCGCAACCCCAGCAGGGACCGGCGCAGGTCGTCCCCGAGACCGATCGGAGCGTCGGAGGTGGTGTCCACCCCGCCCGCGGCGGCCACGTCGTAGCGTCCGGCGGCGATACCGTCGGCGGCGGCGATCGCGGCCTGCAGGCCGGTTCCGCACGCCTGCTGGATGTCGAACGCCGGGGTGTGCGGCGACAGGGCGGTGCCCAGAACGCATTCCCGCATCAGGTTGAAGTCTCGGCTGTGCTTGAGCACCGCACCGCCGATCACCGCCCCGAGGGCTTCGCCGCCCAGTCCGAAGCGGTCCACCAGACCGGACAGCACGGCGGTGAACATGTCCTGATTCGAGGCGTCGGCGTAGGCGGTGTCCGAACGTGCGAACGGGATGCGGTTGCCCCCGAGCACGGCGACCCTGCGTCTGTTCTCAGCCACGTCAACCTCCGCTGTTTCCGGCTCCGGGATGGGTGTTCGGCACCCATACTACGCACCGTTCTTACTCTGGAGTAAGTTCGTCTCGTACGGTTTCCGATGCGATTCCCGATGCCGGGAAGTCGCACACGCGAAAGGCACTCGGTGTGGCTTCCGACCTTCTGTCGCAGGTGATCAACTCCGCTCCAGGGTCGTTTCTGGCCAAGCAGTTCGGGCTGCCCGCCCCCGAGCCGCTGCGTCGTTTCCGGCCCGGTGATCCCCCGCTGTCGGGGGCTTTGCTGATCGGTGGCGACGGCCGGCTGGCCGACCCGGTCCGCGCGGCGCTCGCCGACGACTACGAGATCGTCGGCAACAACCTGGGTGGCCGGTGGGCCGACACCTTCGGCGGACTGGTGTTCGACGCCACCGGGATCACCGAGCCCGGCGCACTGCGCGGCCTGCACGAGTTCTTCACCCCGCTGCTGCGCAACCTCGGCGGTTCGGCCCGAGTGGTGGTCATCGGCAGCACACCCGATGAGGTGGCCGACACCGAGGAGCGCATCTGCCAGCGCGCACTGGAGGGGTTCACCCGCTCACTGGGCAAGGAACTGCGCCGGGGCGCCACCGCGGCGCTGGTCTACGTCTCCCCCGCGGCCAAGCCCGCCGCCACCGGCTGCGAGTCGACACTGCGATTCATCCTCTCGGCCAGGTCCGCCTACGTCGACGGGCAGGTGTTCTACGTCGGGGCGGCCGACTCCCACCGACCCGCCGATCCGGACCAGCCGCTGGCCGGCAAGGTGGGCATCGTCACCGGTGCGGCGCGGGGCATCGGGGCGACGATCGCCGAGGTGTTCGCGCGCGACGGCGCCCGGGTGGTGGTGATTGACATCGAGGAGTCCGCGCAGGCGCTCGAACAGACCGCGACGCGGGTGGGCGGCACCGCCCTGGCGCTGGACGTCACCGCTGCCGACGCCGTCGACCGCATCACCGCGCACCTGCAGGAGCATCACGGCGGACGGGCCGACATCCTGGTGAACAACGCCGGCATCACCCGCGACAAGCTGCTGGCCAATATGGACGACGCGCGGTGGGACGCGGTGATCGCCGTGAATCTGGTTGCGCCGCTTCGGCTCACCGAGGGTCTGGTGGGCAACGGCAGTATCGGCGACGGCGGCCGCGTGATCGGCCTGTCGTCGATGGCGGGCATCGCGGGCAATCGCGGGCAGACCAACTACGCCACCACCAAGGCGGGGATGATCGGGATCACCGAAGCCCTTGCGCCGACGCTGGCGTCCAAGGGCATCACCATCAACGCGGTGGCGCCCGGGTTCATCGAGACCGCGATGACCGCGGCGATCCCGTTGGCCACCCGGGAGGTCGGTCGTCGACTCAACTCGCTGTACCAGGGCGGTGAACCGGTGGACGTCGCCGAGACCATCGCCTTCTTCGCCAGCCCCGCCTCCAATGCCGTCACCGGCAACGTGATCCGGGTGTGCGGCCAGGCCATGCTGGGGGCGTGATGGCGCTGAACCCTCTCGTCCGCGCAGCGCTGGGTTCGCTGCCGCTGATACCCCGCGGAGATCGGCTGCCGGACAGGAGGATCACCGTCGACGGTGTCGCGATCGACCGGGCGAACGTCGCCGCCTACGCGGCGGTCACCGGCCTGCGCTACGGCGACACCGTGCCGCTCACCTACCCGTTCGTGCTGACCTACCCGACGGTGATGGAGTTGGTCACCGGTTTCGACTTTCCGTTCGCGGCCGTCGGCGCGGTGCACATGGAGAACCGGATCACCCGGCATCGGCCGATCGCGGTGACCGACACCCTGCGGGTCGCGGTTCATGCGGAGAACCTCCGCGAGCACCGCAAGGGTCTCCTTGTCGATGTCATCAGCCGGGTGTCGGTGGGCACCGACCCCGCTTGGGATCAGGTCACGACGTTCCTTCATCAGCAGCGCACCAGTCTGTCCGGGGAGCCCAAGCCGGAACCCCCGAAAGCGCAGAAGCTGCCGCCGCCGAACGCCATACTGCGGATCACGGCGCGGCAGATCCGCAGCTACGCCTCGATCGGCGCCGATCACAACCCGATCCACACCAGCCTGCTCGGAGCCAGACTGTTCGGCTTTCCACGGCCGATCGCACACGGAATGTTCAGTGCGGCAGCGGTTCTGGCGAACCTGGAGGGACAGCTGCCGGACGCTGTGAGTTACTCGGTGAAATTCGGCAAACCCGTGCTGCTGCCGGCGAGCCTCGGCCTCTACACCGAACGGGTATCCGGCGGTTGGGACATCACATTGCGCAACATCCCGAAGGGCTATCCGCACCTGACCGGCACGGTGCGCGCACTGGGCTAGGTGGGCCGTTCGGCCGACGCCCCCTTGAGACCCCGCCAGAACAGGTTGATCAGCAGTTCGGATGCCTCGCCGACGTCGGCGTCGGCGACACTGACTCGCGCGGCGACAGCCTCGCCCGCGCCCACCAGGGCGACGGCCATCATGTGAAAATCGGTGTCCGGCTCGGGATGTCGGGTGCCGGCCTCAAGGAGCCGGGCGACAAGGTCGATGATCTTCCCGCGGCCCTCGCGGACGGTGTGGGCGAATACCTGCGAGCTGGTGGCCTGGGTGTAGAGCACGATCCACGACGCCCGATTGGCATCGATGTACTGCAGCACCGACACGATCGTGCGGCGCAGCAGCTCCCGCGGGCTCACCTTGAGGGCCCCCTTGACATCGACATCCGCCCGCACCGCTTCGATGAAGCGGCCCAGTTCCCGGTTGAGGCAGGCGCCGAACAACTCTTCCTTGGAGCCGTAGTAGAGATACAGCATCGGCTTGGAGATCTGGGCCTGCGCGGCGATGGCGTCCATCGACGTCTCGTGGTAGCCGTTGGCGGAGAACATCTGCACGGCGGCGTCCAGCATCTGCTGCTCGCGCACCGCGCGCGGCAGCCGCTTGGTGCCACCGGCAGCAGCCATGACCGGAGCGCTTAGCCGCCGCAGCGGGCGTTGGGACCCTTGGCCATCCGCAGGATCGAGCCCTCCACGGCAGGCATGGCGAGTTCGCCGCTGTTGACGGCCTGCTCCAGCCGGTCCAGCACGGCGGGCACCTCGTCGGTGGTGATCCACAGCGCGACGTCCACCCCGGCCTGCAGCGTGCGCAGCACCGCCTCGGCGACGCCGTAGCGCGACGAGATGGCGGCCATGCTCGACAGGTCGTCACTGAAGACCGGGCCGTTGAAGCCGGGGCCGCCGTAGCCGCCACTGCGCAGCAGGTTGACCGCGGCCGCACTCAGGCTGGCCGGCTGATCGCCGGTCAGGCCGGGCACCTCGAGGTGACCCATCATCACCGCGACCGGGCCCTGCGTGGTCAGCGTCTGATAGGGCACCAGATCACTGGTCATCAGCTGGTCCAGCGGAGGTGTCATGACCACTCCGGCGGTATGCGAGTCACCCGAGCCGTGGCCGTGGCCGGGGAAGTGCTTGAGCACGGGCAGCACGCCGGCGTCCCGCAGGCCGCGGGCGAAGGCGCCGGCATAGGCGGTCACGGTGGCCGGGTCGTCGGAGAAGGACCGGTCACCGATCACCGTGTTGGCACCCTGGTCGGAGACGTCCACGACGGGCGCGAAGTCGACGGTGATACCGAGCCCCCGCATCTGCCGGCCGCGGCTGAGCGCGATTTGGTAGACCTCGTCGGGGGTTTTGGTCTGGGCCAGCGTGCGCGCGGGGGGGATCGCCCCGATCATGGAGGACAGCCTCGAGACCCGGCCACCCTCTTCGTCGACACTGACCGCGAGCGGCAGCGGGCCCATGTTGGCGATATCGGCGATGGTGCCGTCGCTCAGCATCGACAGGTCGGTCCAGCTGCCGACCATGATGCCGCCGACGTGATAGGTGCCCACCACGGCTCGCGCGTCGGCTCCGTTGCGGATGCCGACCATGAGGGTCTGGGCCAGCTTGTCGCGGGTGGACATCGCTGCCAGCATCGCCGAGCCGTCACCGCAGGCCGGGGGCGCGGGCGCCGCCGGGACCGGAATGGGCCCGGACAGCGGCGTCACGCTAGCCGACTCCGCGGCGCTGACCTCCGCCGACGGCGCCGACGCGGGGCGCTGAGCGGGCGACGAGCAGGCCGCCAGAACGACGGGAACGGCCGCCAGGGCAGCCAGGGCACGAAGAGAGTGGGCGCGGTTGACCATCCGCACATGCTGTCATGGCCGAGCCCGCAGTCCCAAGCGAGGTGCTAGGTTGACCAGCAGGGTTGACCCTCGGGGTCCCCCTGACGCGGAATTAATCCACAACATTGTTCTGCAACGTTGTTCTGCAACGTTGTTCCACGACCTGAGGAGTGCCGATCATGACCCGGTTCGTGGTGCCCGCCGCCGCCAGCATCGTGGTTGGCCTGCTGCTCGGCGCCGCCTCGGTCTTCGGCGCGACCCTGATGATCCAGCAGGACACCAAGCCGGCGTTGCAGCCCGGCGACCCGGCATCGTCGGTTCTCAACCGCGTCGAGTACGGCAACCGCGGCTAGCCTGAGCACGCTCACCGCTCCGCCGCCGACCGTCGCGGACGAACCCGTGGCCGCCCAGACCGCATTCTCCCGGCGTTGGCTCGCCGGCGTCTTCGCCACCGCTCTGGTGCTGTGCTTCGCACAGGCGCCCGGATTGATCGCCCCGGACACCAAACTCGACCTGACCGCCAATCCCCTTCGATTCCTGGCCCGGGCGGTCAATCTGTGGAACAGCGACCTGCCGTTCGGTCAGGCGCAGAACCAGGCGTACGGCTACCTGTTCCCCCACGGCGCTTTCTTCCTGCTCGGGCACAGTGTCGGGCTGCCCGGTTGGGTGACTCAGCGGTTGTGGTGGGCGCTGGTGGTGACGGTGGGCTTCTGGGGCCTGCTGCGGGTGGCGGAGGCCTTGGGAATCGGGACCCGGCCGTCCCGACTGATCGGCGCGACCGCGTTCGCGCTCTCGCCGCGGGTGCTGACGACGCTGGGATCGATCTCATCGGAAACGTGGCCGATGATGCTGGCTCCGTGGGTGCTGCTGCCGGTGATCCTTGCCCTGCGAGGGTCTGATCACCGGCCACTGCGGGTGCTCGCCGCGCGCGCCGGGATCGCGCTGGCCCTGATGGGCGCGGTCAACGCCGTGGCCAGCCTCGCCGCGTGCCTCCCGGCGGTGATCTGGTGGGCATGCCACCGGCCCAACCGATTGTGGTGGCGCTTCGGGGTCTGGTGGGCGCTGGCGTCGGCACTGGCCGTGGCCTGGTGGGCGGCGGCGCTGGTGCTGCTCGGCCGGATCAGCCCGCCGTTCCTGGACTTCATCGAATCCTCCGGGGTGACCACTCAGTGGACCTCGCTGGTCGAATTGCTGCGCGGCACCTCCGCCTGGACGCCGTTCGTCGCACCCACGTCGACCGCGGCGTCCTCGTTGGTCACCCAGCCCGTCATGGTGCTGGCCACCACGCTGGTCGCGGCCGGCGGACTGGCCGGGCTGTCGTTGCGGTCCATGCCGGCCCGCGGACGACTGGTGACCATGCTGTTGACCGGGATCGCGCTGCTGGCAGCGGGTTATTCCGGCGGGTTGGGCTCACCGGTGGCCCATGCCGTGCAGCACTTCCTCGATGCCGGGGGCGCCCCACTGCGCAACGTGCACAAACTCGAGCCGGTGATCCGGATTCCGATAGTGCTCGGCGTCGCACATCTGCTGGGCCGAATCCCGTTGCCCGGCAGTGTCACCCGCCCGGTATGGATTCGCGCGTTCGCCCACCCGGAGAACGATCGGCGGGTGGCGGCGGGAATCGTGGTGCTGACAGCGCTGGCAGTCGCCACGTCGCTGGCCTGGACCGGCCGGCTGTCGCCGCCGGGTGCCTACCGGGCGATCCCCGACTACTGGCACCAGGCCGCCGGCTGGCTCACCGAGCACAACGGCGGCGACTCAGGCCCGCGTGGCCGGGTACTGGTGGTTCCCGGTGCGCCGTTCGCCAATCAGACCTGGGGCAACAGCCACGACGAACCGCTGCAGGTTCTCGGTGAATCCCCCTGGGGGGTAAGGGATTCCATTCCACTGACTCCCCCCCAGACGATCCGGGCGCTGGATTCGGTACAACGTCTCTTCGCGGCCGGCCGGCCGTCGGCCGGTCTTGCCGACACCCTGGCCCGCCAGGGCATCTCCTACCTGGTGCTGCGCAACGACCTGGATCCGGAGACGTCACGCTCGGCGCGGCCTCTGCTGGTACACCGCGCCATCGACGGATCACCGGGGTTGCAAAAGGTGGCCGAGTTCGGCGAGAAGGTCGGCCCGGGAACCGTGGAGGGGTTCATCAGCGACAGTGGCCTGCGGCCGTTGTTCCCCGCGGTGGAGATCTACCGCGTGGCGCCGGCGGCATCGGGGACCGGGGCAGCGGATCCCGGTGTCCCCTATCTCGCGGCCGCCAACGACATGGCCCGGGTAGCCGGCGGTCCGGAGTCGTTGTTGCGCATCGACGAACGGCGGCGGCTGACCGGTCAGCCGCCACTGGGCCCGATGCTGCTGACCTCCGATGCCCGTCAGGCGGGACTGCCGGTCCCACCGGGCCGGGGCGTCATCGTCACCGACACCCCGGCGGACCGGGAAACCGACTACGGCCGGGTGGACGACCATTCCTCGGCGATCCGCGCGGCCGGCGACCCGCGAAACACCTACAACCGGGTTCCTGACTATCCGGTGCCCGGGGCGGCGATGGTCCAGGGCCAGTGGTCCGGCGGACGGCTGAGCGCCTCGAGTTCGTCCTCGGACGCGCCCACCCTGCCGACCGTCTCGCCGGCGAGTGGCCCGCCGGCGGCGGTGGACAAGGATCCGGCCACCGCATGGGTGTCCAATTCCCTGCAACCGGCGATCGGCCAGTGGCTGCAGATCGACTTCGACCGGCCGGTGACCAATGCCGCACTGACGCTGACCCCGAGTGCCACCGCCGTCGGCGCCCAGGTCCGCCGCATCCAGGTGTCCACCGCCGACGGCACCAGCACGGTGAGCTTCGACCAGTCCGGCAAGCCACTGACCGTGGCGCTGCCCTACGGCGAAACCCCCTGGGTGCGCATCACCGCGGTGGGCACCGACGACGGGTCCTCGGGGGTGCAGTTCGGCATCACCGATCTCTCGGTAACCCAGTACGACGCTTCGGGATTCGCCCACCCGATAGATCTGCGCCACACCGTCGTCGTCCCTGCGCTGCCGGCCGGGGTGCCGGTGGCCGCCTGGGATCTGGGCTCCGAACTTCTCGGGCGGGACGGTTGCGCAGACTCACCCGACGGCCTGCACTGCGCGGCGTCGATGTCGGTGGCCGCCGAGGAACCGGTGACGTTGAGCCGCACCCTGAGCGTGCCGACCGCCATGGACGTCACTCCGACCGTGTGGGTGCGGGCCCGGCAGGGCCCGCGCCTGGCCGACATGATCGCTCAGCCCGGCACCGCCAGATCACAGGGCAACGCCGATCTGATCGACGTCGGGGGGTCGGCATACGCGGCCACCGACGGCGACCCGCGAACCGCGTGGACGGCGCCCCAGGGCGTCGCTCAGCACCAGGCCGCCCCGACCCTCACAGTGCGACTGCCGCGCCCGGCGGAGGTGGCGGCGGTGCAACTGACCTCCAGCGGCTCGCCACTGCCCACCCACCCGACTCTGGTCGCCGTCGACCTCGGGGACGGTCCGCAGGTTCGCAACCTGAGCGCCGATGAACCAGGACCCCAGACGGTTGCTCTGCACCCGCGGGTCACCGACACCGTCAGGGTGAGCCTGCTGGCATGGGAGGACGTCATCGACCGCACCGCACTCGGTTTCGACCAACTCAAGCCCCCCGGCCTGGCCGAAGTCACCGCACTCGACAAGGCGGGCGCCCCGATCGCGGCGGCCGATGCCGCCGCCAACCGGAAACGGGTGGTCGACCTGCCGTGTGGGCAGGGACCGGTGATCGGTATCTCGGGCCGGTTCCTGCAGACCTCGGTGTCGACGACCGTCGCCGACCTGCTGGACGGCCGTCCGATCGCGGCCCGGACATGCGACCCGGCACCCATCGCGCTGCCCGCCGGGCCGCAGGAGTTGCTGATCAGCCCCGGCGAGGCGTTCATCGTCGACGGCGCGCAACTGGCCGGCCCCCTGGCCGTCGACCTCATCACGGCGGCGACGACGCCGGCGACGGTGAACGGCTGGCAACCGGACCGGCGCGAGGTCGGCGTGCCGCGCTCCCCGGTCACCCGCGTGCTGGTGGTGCCGGAGAGTGTCAACCCCGGCTGGGTCGCGCACACCGCCGACGGCGCGGCTCTGACACCGGTGATCGTCAACGGCTGGCAGCAGGGCTGGGTGGTCCCGGCCGGTGCACAAGGGGTCCTCACGCTGAGCTTCCCGTCGAACGCCGGCTACCGGGCCGGACTGGCCACGGGCCTGGGTCTGCTTCCGATACTGCTGGCGATGGCACTGGTGCCGGGACGACGGCCGGTCCGGGAGTACCTCCCGGCGCGGCCGTGGGCGCCCGGCCTGCTCGGAGCCGCCGGCCTGCTGGCCGTCGGTGCGGCGATCGCCGGGGTCGCCGGGCTGGCGGTGTTCGGCTGCGCGCTGGCCGTCGGCGTCCGGATGCGCCACCGGCAGCAGGACTTCGACCGGCTGACGCTGCTCACCGTGGCGAGCGGCGTGATCCTGGCCGGGGCGCTGCTCTCCCGATACCCCTGGCGTTCGGTCGACGGCTACATCGGGCACTCGCCCTGGGTGCAACTGCCGGCGCTGATCGCCCTGGGTGCGCTGGCGGCCTCGCTGGTGGTGCGACCCGCGGCGGCCACCCCCAAAGGATCGGACCCCGAAGGATCGGATTCCGGGGGATCGGCGCCGCCGTAGGGTCGAGGCCATGACCGCGGATGTGGACACCGTGCGAGGACCGATCGCCACCACCGGTCTCGGAGTCACCCTCATGCACATCCACAACGACGTGCTGCCCGCACTTCGGCAGCGCGGAGTCACCGAGGAACAGATCACCACCATGCTGGTGGACAATCCACGCGAGATTTTCAGCCGCCAGGGCGGCTATTGATGACGGACCGAGATACGAAGCGGGACAACCTCAGAGGCCGAGCCATGACGGCAAGACCGTCACCCGCCCAACTGGGTGTACGCCACGGCGACTACGTGTCTGGCGCGCGACGTCATCGCGCGACCTGACCCGATGGCGCGCGACGTCATCGCGCGACCTGACCCGATGGCGCACGACGTCATCGCGCGACCTGACCCGATGGCGCACGACGTCATCGCGCGACCGCGGGCTCCGGAACGTCGGTGACCGAGCTGTCCAGCGGGGGTGGCGCTGTCCGCTCCGCTCCGGCCCGCCGGTATTCCCAGCGGCGCAGGGCATTACGGCACGGCGACTCGATCAGCGCGTAGCTGACCGCCGCCATCGCGCAACCCAGAACCGTGGTCAGCACGAAAACGACGATGAGATCGCCGTTGAACATGAACGTGCCCACCATGGGGAAGACCATCACGAGTGCGGCCAGATGCCAGACGAACAGGCCGTAGGACCAGCGACCCAGCACCACCATCACGCGACTGCCGAGAATGCGGTGCCGGTCGCCGGGGCGGTCCAGCACCAGGGGCGCCAGCAGCGCCCAGGCGACGATGGCACCCATCGAGGTGCGCACCACGAACTGGGCCAGCGTCGCCGGAACCAGATCCTTCGGTCCCGCCAGCGGCGAGGCGGAGATCAGATAGGCCACCACGGCGATGCCGGTGATCGCCAGGCGGTTGCGGGCGATCGCGTGCGGCCAGCCCAGCGGGCTCACCGTCCATTCGGCCAGCAGCATGCCGGCCGCGAACCAGGACGCATAGGCCGGCGGCCAGTTCAGGAAGTTGACGCCCTCAGCGGTGTGGATCGGCAGCAGCCCCCACCCGAGGCTGGCCACCGCCACCGCGGCGATCACCGGTACCCGGGCCCGGACCGGCAGCCGGTAGGCCAGAAAGGCCAGGATCGGCAGCGCCAGATAGAAGGTCACCTCCACCGACAGACTCCACATCTGGGTCAGTCCGGCGGTCAGCGTCAGCGGGACGTACACCTGCGTCAACGTGAGGTTGGCCAACCAGACGGTGGGGCTGGCGTGGTTGGCTTCCGGCAGCAGGGTCAGGATCACGATGACCGCCACCAGGTAACCCGGCATGATCCTTACCAGCCTGGAGCGCAGGTAGTGCCCGGTGGGCGGGCGATGACGCAGGTCGCGGGCGGCGGCGGCGTGGCCGCGCCACAGGAGAAACCCGGACAGCGCGAAGAACACGGCTACCGCCAGATCGAAGCGGTGCAGCAACCGGCCGATCACCCCGCCCGAGGTCCCGGTCTGGAACGCCACGTGGGTGAGCACCACACCCATGGCCGCGCAGGCCCGCATGCCCTCGACAGCAGGCAGGAAGCTTCGCGTTCCGCCGACCTGCTGTTCCATAGCCGTCCAGTCTGCCGGTAAGTGCAAGTCCGGTGCTGGCGGGTACCTGGGGAATCGCTGCGCTGGGCCGTTCAGCTTAGTTTCGGCTGTTAGGGTCAGACCCGGTTGAGGAGGACAGCGACAAGGAGGCCTGGGCAGCGTGAACCGCGCAAGTATGTTGCGTCTCGCGGCGTTGGGCATCATCGGGCTGGGATCAGCCCTGCTGATCGCGGGTCTGCTGCTGTCCACCTACACCGCGGGCAAGATCCGCAAGATTCCGCTGGACATCGACCAGACACTGGTCAGCACCGGCACCGGCACCGCCCTGGACCCGGGGTCCCTGTCGGCGGGACCGGGCGCGAAGTTCGTCGTTGACAAGAACGTCCCACTGGTCTCCCAGCAGGCGATGACGGTCGAAGCCCCGGCCAATGCCGAGGTGGTCACCTTCCAGGTCGGCACCACCGTGCGGCGCAGCGACAAACAGAAGGACAACGGTCTGCTGCTGGCCATGGTCGACACCGTGACGCTCAACCGCAGCACGGCCGAGGCCGTGTCGGACGACGACCGTCCCGGCGGATCGGTGCAGAAGCCGCGAACCATCGAGGACGACAAGCCGCCCACCAACATCGCACTGCCGCATGAGGGTCTGTCCTACCGATTCCCGTTCAACACCGAGAAGAAGTCCTACGCCTACTTCGACCCGATAGCGCAGAAGGCCTTCGACGCCAACTACGACGGCGAAGAGGACGTCAACGGGCTGACCACCTACCGCTTCACCCAGAACATCGGCTACGACGCGGACGGCAAGCTCACCGAGCCGATCCGCTACGCCTCGCTGTATGACAAGAACGAGGACGGCGAAGTCACCGCGCGCGCCGAGTTGTGGGGCATCGAGGGCGTCGACCCCTACGAGCCGATCAAGATGACCCGCTTCTACGCGGCCCAGCGCACCTTCTGGGTCGATCCGGTGAGCGGGACCATCGTCAAAGCCGAGGATCACACCAATCAGTACTACGCCCGCGACCCACTGAGGCCCGAGGCGGCGGTGGCCGACTTCACGGTGACCTCGACGGAGCAGACGATCGAGGAGCAGGTGGCCGCGGCCCGCGCCGAGCGTGACCGGGTGGCGTTGTGGTCGCGGATCCTGCCGATCAGTCTCGGCGCCGCGGGTCTGGTCGCCCTGGTCGGCGGCGCCCTGCTCGGGTTGTTCAGCGCCCGGGTCGAATCCGTGTTGCCCGAGGCCAACGAGGACGACATCGACATCGGACTGTTCGGCAGGGACGAGACGGGGCCGATGCCGGCCGCGCAGGCGCCCACCGAGAAGATCCCCACCCGCCGACCGGAGCCCCCGACCCAACAGCCGTGACGCCGGTGACCGTTTCCGGCCTCCGGTGGGCAGTGCCCGGCTACGCGCTGGCCCTGACCCTCGTGGTAACCGCTCCGCTGCTGTCTCCGGGCTATCTGCTGATCCGGGATGCGGTGTCCACGCCGCGGTCCTACCTGTCCGACAGTGCGATCGGCCTGGGAGAGGGCGCACCCCGGGCGGTGCCGCAGGATTTCGCCGTGGCTGTGCTCTCCGCCGCCGTGGACGGCGGTATCGTCGTCAAGACCCTGCTGATCGCCGCACTGTTCGTGGCGGGCTGGGGAGCGGGACGGCTGGCGGCCCAACTGCTGCCCGAGGCCGGCCTCCCCGGGCAACTCGTCGCCGTGACGGTGGCGGTGTGGAATCCCTTTGTCGCCGAACGTCTTCTGCAGGGCCACTGGAGTCTGCTGCTGGGGTACGGCTGCCTGCCCTGGGTGGCCGCGGCGGTGATCCGGCTGAGAACCGGGCCACCCCCGGCGCACTGGGCGGCTGTCGTGTTCTGGATCGCGCTGGCCGGATTCACCCCGACGGGGCTGATCATGTCGGCGGTCGTCGGACTGGTGTCGGCGACGGTGCGGGGCTCCGACTCGAGCGCCGCCGGAGTGTCCCGGTTGCGCTGTGCCGCAACGGTGCTCGGGATCGCCGCCGCTGCCGCCCTGCCCTGGCTCACGGCGTCGGCGATGGGCAGCGGGTTGGGCGCAGCGCAGCCCGCGGGCCTTGCCCCCTTCGCCGCCCGCGCGGAACCGGGCCTGGGGACGCTGGGCAGCCTCGCCGGGCTGGGCGGCATCTGGAATGCCGAGGCCGTTCCCGGCTCCCGCACAACGGGTTTCGCGGTGGTCGGGACCGTGGTGCTGCTGGCCGTCGTCGCCTGCGGGATCGGTGTGCTGGTGCGCCGCCGGGTCACCGAGCCGCTGGTGATGCTGGCCGTGGCCGCCGTGCTGCTGCCCGCGGCGATGGCCACCGGCCCGGGCATGGCGGTGCTGCGCACCGGGGTCGACATCGTTCCCGGCCTGGCGGTGTTGCGCGACGCGCAGAAGTGGGTTGCGTGCGCGATGCCGGCGTATGCGCTTGCCGGGGCGGCCGCGGTGCTGGTGATCGGCCGCTGGGTGCGGCCGGCGTTGGCAGCACTGGCCTGCTGTGTCGCCCTGGTGGCGGTACTGCCCGATCTCGCCTGGGGAGTCGGCGGGCACCTGCGTCCGGTGCGCTATCCGCCGGGCTGGGCGGCGATGGCCCAGCAGATCAATGCCGACCCGCAGACCGTGGCGGTGCTACCGGTCGGAACCATGCGCCGGTTCGACTGGTCCGGTCCGGCGCCGGTGCTCGATCCGTTGCCCCGCTGGTTACGGACCGACGTGCTGACCACCGGGGACCTGCTGATCGCCGGCAGGACGGTGGCCGGGGAGGGCAGTCGGGCCCGGGCAGTGCAACGGTCACTGGAGTCGGGGGCAGACCCGGCTGAACTGGGTCGTGCCGGAGTGGGCTGGCTGGTGGTGCAGCGCGGAACGCCAGGAACGATGGGCGACGCGCAGCGGACGCTGCAGCGACTCTCGCCTACATATGCCGACGCAGACATCGCGGTGTACCGGATCGGCGGGGTGAGTCCCGTTGCGCCGCAGGCGAAGAGAGGCGCGGTAGTCATCGCCCACCTGGTGTGGGCCGCGATGCTCATCAGCGGCGGGGCCGCGATGATCCTCGGCGGCGGGGCCGCGGCGGCCGTCGGCCGGCTACGCCGGAACGGTCAGTCCTGACCGTGCCCGTGGCGGCGCCGGTAGGCCTCGCGGATGTGTGCGTCGCGGTTCCGGGTCCGTTCGTCGACCAACTCCGGGTCCAGGCCGTGCTGGCGTAACCGGTGGGTCCGCCAGACCTTGTCCAACGCGTGGGTGAAGTAGACGAACGGAATCAGCAACAGGCTGGACATGGCCAGGTGCATGCCCACACTCGCCGGGATCAGCCACAGCGGCGCGACGACCAGGATCGCCGGAATGCTCACGCGCACCAGGGTTCTCAGCCGCGCACCCTTGCCGGTCAGGTCCTCGCGCACCCAGTCGTCCATCTCCGGCGGCAACACCTTGCCGTAGGAGTAGGCGATCCGCTGCAACAGCGTGGGCCGCGATCCGCGCTCGGCCGGATGTTCGCTCCGCTCCGCTGCGCTCACGGTTGCACGACTCCGCTGACGCGGCCGCCGGCATGCACCGACTCCAGCACCGTGCGCATCGCCGCCGCACTCTGCGGCCAGGAGAACTCACGACTGCGGACCGCCGCCTTGGCACCGAGTTCCTCGCGCAGCACCCGGTCGGCGAGCAATTCCTCCAGGCGGTCCACCAGGTCGGCAGGACTGTCGACCAGCAGACCGGTCACCCCGTCGACGATGGAATCGGTCAGGCCGCCGGAGGACCGGTAGCCGATGGTGGGCACGCCGTGCTGGGCCGCCTCGACCACCGCCAGGCCCCACCCTTCCTTGCGGGAGGGCAGCACGTGGACCCACGACCGTTGCACCAGAGCATGTTTGGTGTCGTCGTCGACATGGCCGTGGAACGTGACGGCTTCGGCGATACCGAGCCGCTGGGCGTGCGCCAGCAGCCGGTCCTGCCACCATCCGCCGCCCACGACGTCGAGATGCAGGTCGGGCACCCGTGGCAGAAGTCGCGCCACGGCGTCGAGCGCGTCCTCGATCTGCTTGTGCGGGACGAGCCGGGACAGCACCACGACGCGGGGGGTGGCGCTGCGCTGCCCGGTCAGGGTGTGCGCCGGCGCTTCGTCGAGGCCGTTGCGCACCACCGCGACCCGGCCACTCTCGATGCCGAGGTCGGCGAGGTCACGGACGGACGGCAGCGACACCGTGACGTACTGGTTGCGTCGGTGCAGCCGGGGGGAGAGCCGGGATTCCACGAACCAGCCCACCCGACTCAGGACGCGGCCGGCCACCGGCCACTGGTCGCGATGGCAGTGGTGCACCAGCACGACGACCCGCCGCCCGAAGGCCAGCCGGGCCAGGAACGGCAGGCCGTTCTGGCTGTCGATCACGACGTCGGGGCGGGAGTGCCGCAGCGGACCTAAGCCGACTCGCGCGGCGACCATCGCCAGTCCGGCGCGGATGTAGACGGTGTAGGAGCCGCCGGCACGACTGATCCGAACGCCGTCGACGATCTCGCGTGCGGCAGCCCCCTCATAGCGGGCGGTGCGCAGAGTGACGTCGACGCCGTCGTCGGCCAACTGGGCGCCGATGCGCTGAAGGTAGGTCTCACTGCCGCCGCCCTGGGGGTGGCCGGTGTCGCGCCAGCACAACAGCAGCACTGAGCGCACCGGAGGACGGACGGGAGCAGACATCGGTTCAAGCCTAACCGCCGGCCGGTGCGCGAAATCCGCCGTTAGGGTGGGGCCGATGCCCGGAACCTGCGTCACCGACCTGTTCGCCGGACGCGCGACGCTGGCCCGGTCGGTGCGACTGCTCAACCAGTTCCGCTTCGAGCAGTCCGATCCGGCCCGCTTCTACGGCGCCCTGGCCGACGACACCGCCGCCATGGTCGGCGACCTGTGGGGCGGCCGCCCGCCCGGCACGCTGCTCGACGTCGGCGGCGGTCCGGGTTATTTCGCGACGGCGTTCACCCATGCGGGCTGGAACTACGTCGGCGTCGAACCCGACCCGCGGGAGATGCACGCCGCCGGCCACTCCGAGAGGGGCGGGACGGGCACATTCGTCCGGGCGTCGGGACTGGCACTGCCGTTCGCCGACGGCAGCGTCGACGTCTGCCTGTCGTCCAACGTCGCCGAGCACGTCGCCGCACCGTGGCGACTCGGCGCGGAGATGCTTCGGGTGACCAGGCCGGGCGGTCTGGCGATCCTGTCCTACACCGTGTGGCTGGGGCCGTTCGGCGGCCACGAGACCGGCCTGTGGCATTACCTGGGCGGCGAGCGGGCAGCGGCCCGCTACACCCGCCGGCACGGACATCCACCGAAGAATCACTACGGGTCGTCGTTGTTCGCGGTCTCGGCGGCCGAGGGGCTGCGGTGGGCGGAGTCCACCGGGGCGCTTGTCGCCGCATTCCCCCGCTACCACCCACGATGGGGCTGGTGGATGACAACGGTGCCGGGCGTGCGCGAGTTTCTGGTCAGCAACCTGGTGCTCGTGTTATCGCCCTCCTGAGTGCATGAGTGACACAGGTTCTCGTATGCGCGATTCGTCGGTAATGTGATCCGCATGACACAGACGGCGTACAAGACCGAATTCGACAAGCTCTTCATCGGCGGCAAGTGGGTCGAGCCGTCGACCTCCAGGACGATCGAGGTCTACTCGCCGGCCACCGGCGAATACGTCGGAAAGGTGCCCTGGGCGGCAGCCGCCGACGTCGACGCCGCCTGCGCGGCCGCCCGCGAGGCATTCGACTCCGGCCCGTGGCCGCGGATGACGCCGCAGGAGCGCCAGGCGGTCATCGCCAACGCGGTGAAGCTGATCGAGGACCGGGCCGACGAGTTCAAGTTCCTGCTCAAGGCGGAGACCGGCCAGCCGCAGTTGATCATCGACATGATGCAGTACGGGGCCGCACTGTCCGGGCTGCACTATTACTCGGCGGCCGCCGACAAGTTCACCTGGAAGGACATCCGCGACGGCATCTACGGGCAGACCCTGGTGCTGCGCGAACCGGTCGGCGTGGTCGGTGCGGTGGTGGCCTGGAACGTCCCGCTGTTCCTGGCGTGCAACAAGCTCGGGCCGGCCCTGATCTCGGGCTGCACGATGGTGCTCAAGCCCGCCGCCGAGACGCCGCTGACCGTCAACGCGCTGGCGGAGGTCTTCGCCGAGGCCGGCCTGCCCGAGGGTGTGCTGTCGGTGGTACCGGGCGGCCCGGAGACCGGACAGGCCCTGACCGCCAATCCGCTTGTCGACAAGTACACCTTCACCGGCAGCACGTCGGTGGGCCGCGAGGTCGGCGTATTGGCGGCCGAGAAGCTCAAGCCGTGCACACTGGAACTGGGCGGAAAGTCCGCGGCGATCATCCTGGAGGACGCCGACCTCGACGCCACCCTGCCGATGCTGCTGTTCTCGGGGCTGATGAACAGCGGGCAGGCCTGCGTGGCGCAGACCCGCATCCTGGCGCCGCGCTCGCGCTACGACGAGATCGTGGAGAAGGTCGGCGCCGCGGTGGCGGCCATGCCGGTCGGCCTGCCGGACTCCCCCGGTGCGGTCATCGGCCCGCTGATCAGCGCCAAGCAGCGCGAGCGAGTCGAGGGCTACATCAAGAAGGGGCAGGACGAGGGCGCGCGCCTGGTCACCGGCGGCGGCCGGCCGGAGGGACTCGACACCGGCTGGTTCGTGCAGCCGACGGTGTTCGCCGACGTCGACAACTCGATGACCATCGCCCAGGAGGAGATCTTCGGTCCGGTGTTGTCGATCCTGCCGTACGAGGACGAGGAGGACGCGATCCGCATCGCCAACGACTCGCAGTACGGTCTGGCGGGCAGTGTCTGGACGACCAACTACGACAAGGCGATTGAGATCGCGTCGAAGATCCGCACCGGGACCTATGCGGTCAACATGTACGCCTTCGACCCGGGCGCGCCGTTCGGCGGGTACAAGAGTTCCGGGATCGGGCGGGAGAACGGGCCCGAGGGCATCGAGGAGTACGTCGAACTCAAGAGCGTGCTGCTGCCCTTCGGCTACACGCCCTCGCTCTGACACCTACCGCGAGCACTTCCCCTCCACGATCCGGCTCACTGAGCGAACCGCAGGCCGTAGCATCGGGCGTCTTGGTTTGTGGTTGGTAACCGATGGGAATTGTCTTTGATTTCACGCGGCATCTCCGCGGTTAAGTCAGGCACACCTCAGCCGACGATGGTCCTTAACTCCGAGCAGCGTCGCGTGGTGTATCTCAGTCATCAACTTGGTGGCTACGACGGCGTCAGTATCGAGGCCGCAAAGTGGATATCGGCCCTCGACACCCTGGGATTCAGGGTCACCCCCGCAGCCGGAAAGTTGCATTCCAGCAATCCGGGCCCGGGACGCGCTGGTCTTCACGTCCCTGCGCTATGGCTTCCCGCGGGGGCCACGGGCCGGCTGCTGGCAGCGCCACCGCTGACCCAGGCCGAAATCGCGGCGGTGATCGAAGCGGGAGGCGGGCCCGGTGGCTACGCGGTGCTCGACAACATCGCCACGTTGCCCACCGCCGCTGACAACATCGTGCGCCTGGTCGCCGCACTCGAGACGGCCGGGATGCGGATGCTGGTGCGTCACCACGACCCCCCCTGGGATGGTGTCGCCGTCCGCAGCGCGGACGCCCGATTCCCCATCGTCCCGCGCGGCTCCCGGCACGTCGCGATCAGCGCTCATCTGCGCGAACAGCTGCAAGTGCGGCGCGGCGTCGAGGCGCTGGTGTTGTTCAACACCCTGGATTTGCCCAGCCTGCTCGGGGGGGACCGAGCCCTCTCCCGGCGCGCGGCGGGCATCGCCCCCGGTGACCTTGTTCTGCTCCACCCGGCCACCCCTTATCCACGAAAGCAAGTCGGTACGGCCGCGCGGTTCGCCGACGCGGTCGCCCGCAAGTGGGATGGCCGGGTCATTTACTGGCTGACCGGGGGCAGCACGGATCCACTGGCGGGGGGTGGCCGCTACTTGTTCAAGACCGGCCGTTCCCGCAGCCCGGCCGATCTGTACGCGGCTGCCGACGCCGTGCTGCTCACCTCGTCCTGGGAAGGCTGGGGTAACCCCGTCGCGGAAGGCGCCGCGCTCGGCTTGCCAGTGGTCACCGGGACCTGGCCGGCCTTGGAGGAGATGCGCAAGCTCGGTGTGCGCGACATCCCGGTGGCTGCACCCGATGCGGTGCCCCGGCTGATCGCCGAGCTGGACGGCCGGCCCGGGCACAGGATCGGGGAACTGAGATCCGCGCTCGATAACTCTCGACTAACCGGTGACCTTGAGAAGCTTCTGTCGCGCTGACCTGATCACTCGGGGCGGCGAGCCCCCGATTCCGATGGATCGGTTCTTAGAAAATCGCCCGGACGATCATTTCGGCGACCGCGGCGGGTTTGTCGGCGCCCTCGATCTCGATGGTGTGTGTGACGGTCAGGTCGGCAGTGCTGTCGCCTTTGGCGGCGACATCGGCCAGTTCCGAGCGAACCCGAACGCGGCTACCGGCCGGCACCCCGGACAGGAACCGAACCTTGTTCAGCCCATAGTTGAGGGCGAACTTGGTGTTCTGCAGTCGGAAGTTGTCCTTACTCAATGCGGGGATCAGCGACAGCGTCAGGAATCCGTGGGCGATCGGAGCGCCGTAGGGGCTCTCCGCCTTCGCCCGTTCCACGTCCACATGGATCCACTGGTGGTCGCCGGTGACATCGGCGAAGTCGTTGATGCGCTGCTGGTCGATGGTCAGCCAGTCGCTGACGCCGAGTTCGGAGCCGACGAGTGACTGGGCGTCGCTGATGGACGTGATGACCTGCATGGTTAAAGCCTCTCAGCCGCCGTTGCCAGCCGGCGGCACTGTCCGCGCCGACTATGGCAGAAATCATACAAATCGACTGGCACAAGGTTGTGACCCGATAGTCGCTCGGCCGTCTTGCGACCGTTAACTGCCGTAACTATGGTTATGGCCATAGTTCGATGTCGGTAGCGAGTTCACCAACCCTGGAGGTCGTGATGTGGGTCGTGGAACTGAACTTCGTCGGTTGGCGGATCCGGCGGTGGGCCGAGAGGCGCCGGCACCTGCTGGCGCCTGATCCGCGGTCGTTCGTGCCGCGTGAGCTGCCATTGCCCTCCTCGGGCGCTGCCTGAGCCTCCGGTGACCACCCAGCCTCCGGTGACCACCCAGCCTCCGGTGACCACCCGGACCCGCGGGGCAACGCGGGCCACCATGCTGGTGGCCGCTGCCGATCTGCTCCGCGAACGCGGGGCCGCCGGCGTCACCGTCGATGCGGTGCTCGCCCGCAGCGGCGCACCCCGCGGTTCGGTGTACCACCACTTCCCGGGCGGACGGAGCCAAATACTGCGGGAGGCTTTGCAATTTGCCGGTGACGAAATCACCGCGACAATCGAGCGGGATGCTGATCTCGGTGCCGTCGCCCTGCTCCGCCAGTTGGCGGGCCTCTGGCGCACTGCGCTCATCGACAGTGACTTCGCCGCGGGCAGTCCGGTCCTGGCGGCCGCTGTCGGCTCGGGGCCGGACGAACAGCAACTCACCGCGGTGGCCGGCGACATCTTCCGGCGGTGGCGCGAGGCGTCGCGGGAGGGCTTCATGCGCGAGGGGTTTGAGTCCGACGATGCCACCGCACTGGCCCACACCACCATCTCGGCACTGGAGGGTGCGGTCGTCCTGTGCCGTGCGGCCCGAAGCACCCAGCCGATCGACGACGTCGCCAGGCAGCTGGAGTTCCTGATCAAAGCGCGCGCGTTTGTGGCCCGCGAAGCGGCCTTGGACGACCTATGACCACATCGACACCGAAGGCCGGCGGCTTGGACCCGGAGACGCCGGTGAGCGTCCTGCGCCGGTTCGCCATCACCACGCTCGAGCAGAACACGGACGACTTCGTCGTCGTCGCCTCGATGCCGACATCGGGCATGCGCAACCCGTTCACCGGGCAGCCGTCGGTGGCCGCGCTGGCCGTTCTGGTCGACGACGTGGGCGGACGGGTGAACTACTACCGACGGGGACAGGGCGAGTGGACGGTCTCCAGCGAACTGAGCATGGAGATGAGCCCGGGCGCCGTCGAGAGCCTGCTGAGCGCACCCGATGAGCCGGTCGTGGCCAGCGCGCGCCCACTCGGCCCGGCCGGTGCCACCTGGTTGTCGGTATGCACCCTGAGCCACCGGGGCAGGGTGATCGGCGGGGGGACCGTGCGCACGGTGCCCCTGACCGGCGGCCCCTCCGAGCCGTTGCGCCGCGGCGACGATCCGCTGATCCGCACCCCCGAGACCGCACTGGCGGACCTGATGGCCGTGGAAGCGCTGCCGGCCGACGGCGGTACCTACCGACTGCGTCAGCATCCCGATCCGATGGTCAACAACCTGATCGGCATCGTCCACGGCGGTGTCAGCAGCGCGGGCCTCGAACTCGTCGGCGCCGCGGCGTTCAACCACGAGCAGCAGACACCGCTGCGGACCGCGTCAATCCGGGTGAACTTCCTACGGCCGTTCCCCGCCGGTGCACAATCCGTCTATGAGGCAACGGCGCTGCGGATCGGTCGTACCTCGGCCGTCGCCGACGCCGCCGCGATCGGCCAGGACGGCAGGCCGGCCGTCATCGCCCGGGTCACCGGTTACCGATGAGCCACGTGGCTGACACCTCCGCACCGCCCGGCTTCGCCGCCATGTGCGTCAATGAGCCCGAGCTTGCGACACTGCGCGGGTCGCTTCGCGAGTTCCTGGCGGCCGACCGGGCCGAGTTCGGCTGGGAACCGTCGGTCGACGCCTGGCTGTCGAAGTGGGACGAGGAGTTCAGCGCACGCCTGGGGGCGGCCGGGTTCCTCGGTCTCACCATTCCGCACAAGTACGGCGGACAGGGGCTGGGCCACCTGCACCGCTACGTGGTGACCGAGGAGTTACTGGCCAGCGGAGCCCCGGTCGCGGCGCACTGGATCGCCGACCGTCAGGTGGGGCCCGGTCTGCTCTCGTACGGGACCGAGGAGCAACGCCAGCGCATACTTCCGAAGATCGCTGCGGGACAGTATTTTTCGGCGATCGGGATGAGTGAGCCCCAGGCCGGTTCCGACCTGGCGGCAGCAGCCACCCGGGCAACTCGCACCGACGGCGGGTGGGTGCTGTCCGGGACAAAAGTGTGGACCAGTGGCGCGCACCTGTCCCACCAGATCGTCGTGCTCGCCCGAACCAGCCCGCTGGATCCTAAGCGGCGTCATGCCGGGTTCAGCCAGTTCATCGTTCCCACCGACTCCGCCGGGATCAGCATCAGCCCGATCGTGCTGATGACCGGCGAGCACCACTTCAACGAGGTCACCTTCGACGAGGTGTTCATCGACGACACCAACCTCCTCGGCGAGGAGGGTGACGGCTGGCGACAGGTCACCGCAGAGTTGTCGTTCGAGCGCAGTGGGCCGGAACGGATTCTGTCCACCGCACCGATGTTGACCGCACTGCTGCGCGCACTGGCCGACCGGGACGACCTCGACCGGCACGCCGTCGCAGCGGTTGGCGGGTTGATGGCGCGACTGATCTCGCTGCGCCAACTGTCGATATCGGTGGCCCGGGCTCTCGCCGACGGCGAATCGCCGATCAACGAGGCGGCGCTGGTCAAGGATCTCGGCACCCGCTTCGAGCAGGAGTCGGTGGACCTTGCCGCCGATCTGCTGTCCTACGTTGACAGCGGCGCGGGCGGCGAGCATGTTGCCACACTGCTAGAGGTGGCGCGCGTTCATGCGCCGATGTTCACCCTGCGCGGTGGCACCAATGAGGTGCTGCGCGGCATGGTGGCCAAAGGTATGGGTTTGCGATGAGCGCTTGCGCGAAGAGCAGAGGGCCCCGATGAGCGCTTGCGCGAAGAGCAGAGGGCCCCGATGAGCGCTTGCGCGAAGAGCAGAGGGCCCCGATGAGCGCTTGCGCGAAGAGCAGAGGTCCCCGATGAGCGTCCTCAGAGGCGGGGTATTCGCCAGCGGCACAGACGATCTCGCCGACCTTCGAAGCCTGGCCGACGATATCGGGCAGCGCTCGTACAACGACCGGATCGGGCACCGCGCCCTGCCCGACCCACTGGACACGACCGCCTGGCGACACCTGGAGGATGCCGGACTGACCCGCCTGGGCAGCACCGGGGATTCCGGCGCCGGCCCGCGCGAGGTGGCGGTGATCCTGCGGGCACTGGCCCGGCACGGGGTCACCGTGCCACTGGCCGAGACCGACATGCTGGCCGGTTGGCTGGCCGCGACGGCGGGGGTCGAGGTCCCGGAGAACGGGGCCCTGACCGTCGCCCTGGGGGATGCCGTCGACGCCGGCGATCGGATCACCGCGACGGTGCCGGCCGTCCCGTTCGCGACGGAGGCCGCCGCCGTCGTCATCGCCCTGCGCGATGACGACAGCCTGCTGGTGTCCGTCCGCAAACCGGCGGAGTTGTCAATAATCACGGGGCGCAATGCCGGAGGAGAGCCGCGCGACGCGGTGACGGTGGACATACCGCGGGACTCCTTCACACGCCTCGACGCCACGTCAACGGACGAACTCATCCGCCGGGGTGCCTGGGCGCGGTGCATGCAGATCATCGGCGCGCTGGATGCGGCGGTGGAGTTCTCGGTGGCCCACACCCGGGAGCGCGAACAGTTCGGTCGTCCGCTCAGCGCTTTTCAAGCCGTGCAGCACACCCTCGCCGCCATGGCCGGTGAGGTCGAACGAGCACGCGCCGCGGCCAATCTGGCGGTGGCCGCCGCCGAAGACTTCGGCTTCGACAGTCCGGAGACCGACTACGCCGTGACCGTCACCAAAGTGACCCTGGGCCAGGTGGTTCCGAGCGTGGTCACGGCTGCTCATCAGTTACACGGTGCCATCGGCGTGACGATCGAGCACCGGCTGTGGCTGGCCACGATGCGGGCGCGCAGTTGGATCGAGGAGTTCGGCGACACCGCCGCCTACGCACAGCGCCTCGGCCGGCTCACGTTGTCCGGTGTCGATCCCTGGGACATCATGATCGGCGCGGTCTAGCCTCCGGCAAGATCCCAGCCGCCGGCGGCGAGCAGGCGTTCGGGGTGGTGGAAGTCGTTGGTGCCGCCGGTCAGTGGGATCTGGGGTGGGGGCAGCCACTCGGTGGTGCCGTCCTTGCGTTTTCGGGCTCTCCATCCGCCGCGTGTGATGAGCCGGTGGTGCGCTGGGCAGGCGAAGGTGAGGCGGTCGATGTCGGTGCGGCCGCCGTCGGCCCACTCGTCGACATGGTGGGTTTCGCAGAGGTAGCCGGGCATGTCGCAGCCCGGGGC
>CAISDL010000013.1 GCA_903884065.1 uncultured Actinomycetes bacterium
GACCGCTTCGGGCACCGCGTCGACGAGATCGAATACGACCCCGCCTATCACGAGTTGATGCGCATCGCGATCACCCACGGTCTGCACGGCGCCCCGTGGGCTGACGATCGGCCGGGTTCCCACGTGGTTCGCGCGGCCAAGATGAGCGTATGGACCCCCGAGCCGGGTCACGTCTGCCCGATCTCGATGACCTATGCCGTCGTCCCGGCCCTGCGGCACAACCCCGAACTGGCCGCGGTGTACGAGCCGCTGCTCAGCAGCCGGGTATACGACCCCGAACTGAAGGTCCCCGCCACCAAGGCCGGCATCACCGCGGGCATGTCGATGACCGAGAAGCAGGGCGGCTCCGACGTTCGGGCCGGCACCAGCGCGGCCCTGCCCAACGGAGATGGCAGCTACACCCTGACCGGGCACAAGTGGTTCACCTCGGCGCCGATGAGCGACGTCTACCTGGTGCTCGCCCAGGCGCCCGGCGGACTGAGCTGTTTCTTCCTGCCCAAGGTGCTGCCCGACGGCAGCCGCAACCGGATGTTCATTCAGCGGCTGAAGAACAAACTCGGCAACCACGCCAACGCCTCCAGCGAGATCGAGTACGACGGCGCGATCGCCTGGCTGGTCGGCGAGGAGGGCCGCGGCGTCCCGACCATCATCGAGATGGTCAATATGACCCGACTGGACTGCACCCTGGGCAGCGCCACCAGCATGCGCCAGGGCCTCGCGATGGCCATGCACCACATCCAGCACCGGAAAGCCTTCGGCGCGTACCTGATTGACCAGCCGCTGATGCGCAATGTCATCGCCGACCTGGCCGTCGAGGCCGAGGCCGCCACCATCGTGGCGATGCGGATGGCCGGGGCGGCCGATGCGGCCACCCGCGGCGACGAGCGCGAGACCCTGCTGCGTCGCATCGGCCTGGCCGCCTCTAAGTACTGGGTGTGCAAGCGCGCCACCCCGCATGCCGCCGAGGCGATGGAGTGCCTGGGCGGCAACGGCTACGCCGAGGACTCGGGCATGCCGCGGCTGTACCGCGAGGCGCCGCTGATGGGCATCTGGGAAGGATCCGGCAACGTCAGCGCACTGGATACCCTGCGCGCCATGGCAACTCGGCCTGAGTGCGTCGAGGTGCTGTTCGACGAACTGGCCGCGACCGCGGGGCAGGACGCGCGGTTGGACGCCCATGTCGATGGCCTGCGGTCGAGCCTCTCCGATCCGCAGACCCTGCAGTACCGTGCCCGCAAGGTCGCCGAGGACGTCAGCCTGGCCCTGCAGGGTTCGCTGTTGGTGCGGCACGGACACCCCGCGGTCACCGATGCGTTCCTGGCCAGCCGCATGGCCGGTGACTGGGGCGGCGCGTTCGGCACCCTGCCGACCGGACTGGACCTCGGACCGATCATCGAGCGTTCCATGGTCAAGGCGTGAGTCCCGTTGGCCTGACCACGATGACCTACGAGGTCACCGGCAGGGTCGCCCGGATCACCTTCAACCGCCCGGAGAAGGGCAACGCGATCATCGCCGCGACTCCACTGGAACTGGCGGCCTGTGTGGAGCGCGCTGATCTGGATCGAGGCGTCCACGTGATCCTGGTGTCGGGACGCGGCGAGGGGTTCTGCGCCGGCTTCGACCTGAGCGCCTACGCAGAAGGGCTGGGCGACGGCCCCTCCTTTCCCGGCGGAGACGATCGCGAGGGTACGGTGCTCGACGCTCGCGCCCAGGCCGTCAACCACCTGCCGGACCGGCCGTGGGACCCGATGATCGACTACCAGATGATGAGCCGGTTCATCCGCGGGTTCGCCAGCCTCATGCACGCCGACAAACCGACGGTGGTCAAGATCCACGGCTACTGTGTGGCCGGCGGAACCGACATCGCTCTCCATGCTGATCAGGTGATCGCCGCGGCCGACGCCAAGATCGGTTACCCGCCGATGCGGGTCTGGGGTGTGCCGGCGGCCGGACTATGGGCCCACCGGCTGGGTGATCAGCGCGCGAAACGCCTTCTGCTGACGGGGGATTGCATCACCGGCGCGCAGGCCGCCGAGTGGGGACTGGCCATCGAAGCCCCTGATGCCGAGGACCTCGACGACCGCACCGAACGGCTCGTGGAGCGCATCGCGGCCATGCCGGTGAACCAGTTGATCATGGCCAAGCTGGCGATGAACACCGTGCTCTACCAACAGGGTGTGGCCACCAGTCGGATGGTCAGCACGGTGTTCGACGGCATCGCCCGGCACACGCCAGAAGGGCATGCCTTCGTCGCCGACGCCCAGGAACACGGATTCCGCGAGGCCGTCCGGCATCGCGACGAACCCTTCGGTGACTTTGGCCGGAAGGCCTCGGGGGTCTGACATGGCAGCCCGGATGACGGCCCGGTCGGTGGTCTTGTCGGTACTGCTGGGCGCACACCCCGCCTGGGCCACGGCGGCCCAGTTGCTGCTGCTGACCGAAGATTTCGGCATCAAGGAGACCACCCTCCGGGTCGCGTTGACCCGGATGGTCAGCGCGGGGGACCTGGTGCGTTCCGATGACGGCTACCGCCTGTCCGATCGGCTGCTGGCGCGTCAGCGCCGCCAGGACGCCGCGCTGCATCCGGCGGTCCGCGAGTGGGACGGAACCTGGATCACCGTCGTCGTCACCGCGGTGGGAACCGACGCGCGTACCCGTGCCGCTTTACGGATGGCGTTGCAGCACAGCAGGTGTGCCGAATTGCGGGAAGGCGTGTGGCTGCGCCCGGACAATCTCGTCGCCGAATTGCCCGCCGAGGTGCGCGGGCGGGTTCGCCTGCTGCGGGCCCGCGATGAAGCCCCTGCCGAACTGGCAGCAACGCTGTGGGATCTGCCTGCCTGGTCCACGGCGGGGCGACGGTTGCTGCGGGACATGGATCGCGCCGGCGGCATTCCCGAGCGCTTCGCGGTGGCTGCCGCCATGGTGCGACACCTGCTGACCGATCCGGTGCTACCTGCCGAACTGCTGCCCACGGACTGGCCCGCAGATCAACTTCGCGGCGCCTACGCAGACTTCGCCGCGCTGCTGGTGAGCCGACGCGATGATTCCCAACTGTTGGAGGCGAGATGAGCGTCAAGGTGGTTCGCAACGGACCGGTGACCACGGTCATCCTCGACCGACCGCACGCCCGCAACGCCGTCGACGGCCCCACCGCGGTGGCACTCCACGCGGCGTTCGAGGAGTTCGACCGCGACGACTCGGCCGCCGTTGCCGTGCTGTGGGGCGACCACGGGACATTCTGTGCGGGGGCCGATCTCAAGGCGATCGGCACGCCGGAGTCCAACCCCACCTACCGTGTTCGGACGGAGTCTGATGTCGCCGGCCCTGCGGCTCCGGGTCCGATGGTCGCCGGCCCTGCGGCTCCGGGTCCCATGGGGCCCACCCGGATGGTGTTGTCCAAACCGGTGATCGCGGCAGTCAGCGGCTACGCGGTGGCCGGGGGACTGGAACTGGCTCTGTGGTGCGACCTCCGGGTGGTCGAGGAGGACGCGGTGTTCGGCGTGTTCTGCCGCCGCTGGGGTGTCCCGCTCATCGACGGCGGCACTGTTCGGCTGCCCCGGCTCATCGGGCACAGCCGTGCGATGGACCTGATCCTGACCGGCCGGGCGGTGGATGCCCGGGAGGCGCTGGCGATCGGTCTGGCCAACAGGGTGGTCCCCACCGGCCAGGCCCGCGCTGCGGCCGAGGATCTCGCCGCCGAACTGGCCCGCTCACCACAGGGCTGCATGCGTTCAGACCGGCTCTCGGCGCTGTACCAATGGGGCCGTTCGGAATTCGATGCCATGGACTTCGAGTTCGGCAGTCTGTCGCGGGTGGCCGAGGAAACCATCGCCGGTGCGCGGCGGTTCGCCGGGGGCGCCGGACGACATGGTGCTCCGGAGTGACGCCGGGATCAGTTCTTGCCGATGCGGTTGCCTGATCCCTGATCGTTGACGGTGGGATCGCCACCTTTGTAGCCGACCGTGTTGTTCAAACCGACGACGGACAGTTCCCCGTCGATGCGGCTGACCGTGATCGTGTTGTCGGCGCCGCCGACGTTGACCGACGAGCACGTCCCGGTGACCGTCAGCGTGTTGTTGGAGCCGCCGACATTGAGCGACTTGCCGTCTCCGCAGTCGATCTCGGCGGTGGTCCCGAACGAGCCGTAATTGATCGTGCTGCCCACCTCCACCTGCGTGCCCGGCGTGCCGCCGTCGGAGCCGCACCCGGCGACCACCAGCGTCAAAGCCGGAACCGCCAGGAAGACCGGGGAGTAAGGGGACATGGACGTCTTTCTTACCTTGCCGTCCGGCGCCCGTCGATGGCACTAGAGTTTCTCGCGCCGGACAGGAGGCGATGTGTATGGCATCTCGGGTCAAGTCGCCCAAGCTCAGTCGTGAGGCCATCGTCAACGCCGCGTTGACCTTCCTCGACCGCGAGGGATGGGACGCCCTGACGATCAACGCCCTGGCCACCCATCTCGGCACCAAGGGCCCGTCGCTCTACAACCACGTCGACAGTCTCGACGATCTGCGGCGCACGGTGCGGATGCGGGTGATCGACGACATCCTGCAGATGCTCAGCACCGTCGCGGCCGGCCGCACCCGCGACGACGCGGTCATGGCGATGGCCAGCGCGTACCGCAGCTACGCCCATCACCACCCCGGTCGCTATTCGGCCTTCACCCGGATGCCACTCGGCGGCGACGACCCCGAGTTCACCTCGGCCTCTCACGCCGCGGCGGCGCCGGTGATCAACGTTCTGGCGTCCTACGGCCTGGACGGTGAGGACGCGTTCTACGCGGCTCTGGAGTTCTGGGCGGCGCTGCACGGGTTCGTGCTGTTGGAGATGACCGGCGTGATGGCTTCCGGGGTGATGGGCCCCGCCATGGTCGATACCGACGCGGTGTTCTCCGGCATGGTACTGCGGCTGGCCACCGGCATGGCCGCGCGCGACAGCCGTTCCGGTGGCACCTGACCTGCGGTAAGCGCCCTGGCGAGCGGTTTTGGAGGGGGATCGCTTCCCTGGTATCGTGACAGTCCGTGCCTGGCCGACAGGTGCGCGCCACCGTGCCCGTCGGGCCACTTCGCATGTCTTGAGCATCAGGAAATGCAATGGATTTCCGCGGTGCGACCACGTGCGACACGCCCGGCTGCGGGGTAAGCAGCGGGGCCGAAACTGCAGTACAGAGACCTGATGAACGCAGAAGACGACGAGATGAGAGAAAACCGGTAATGCCAACCATTCAGCAGCTGGTCCGCAAGGGTCGCCGCGACAAGATCACCAAGGTCAAGACCGCGGCACTCAAGGGAAGCCCGCAGCGGCGCGGCGTGTGCACCCGCGTGTACACCACCACCCCGAAGAAGCCGAACTCGGCACTTCGCAAGGTTGCGCGCGTGAAGCTGACCAGCGCTGTCGAGGTCACCGCATACATCCCCGGTGAGGGTCACAACCTTCAGGAGCACTCGATGGTCCTGGTCCGCGGCGGCCGTGTGAAGGACCTTCCCGGTGTTCGCTACAAGATCATCCGCGGCTCGCTCGACACCCAGGGCGTGAAGAACCGCAAGCAGGCGCGCAGCCGTTACGGCGCGAAGAAGGAGAAGAGCTAATGCCTCGCAAGGGACCCGCTCCCAAGCGCCCCCTGGTCAACGACCCGGTTTACGGGTCGCAGCTGGTCACCCAGCTGGTCAACAAGGTGCTCCTGGACGGCAAGAAGTCGCTGGCCGAGCGCATCGTCTACGGCGCGCTGGAGCAGGCCCGGGACAAGACCGGCACCGACCCGGTCGTCACCCTCAAGCGGGCGATGGACAACGTCAAGCCGAGCCTCGAGGTGCGCAGCCGCCGAGTCGGTGGCGCCACCTACCAGGTGCCCGTCGAGGTGCGCCCGGAACGGTCCACCACGCTCGCGCTGCGCTGGCTGGTCAGCTTCTCCAAGGCCCGCCGGGAGAAGACCATGATCGAGCGGCTGGCCAACGAGATTCTCGACGCCAGCAACGGCTTGGGCGCCGCGGTCAAGCGCCGCGAAGACACCCACAAGATGGCTGAGGCCAACCGGGCCTTCGCGCACTACCGCTGGTGAGCCGGGCCGCCGGAACGAGCCGGCGGTAGCTCCGAACACCGACAACAATCACCACACCAATCGAAAGCGAAGACTTCTGTGGCACAGGACGTGCTGACCGACCTGAACAAGGTGCGCAACATCGGCATCATGGCGCACATCGACGCCGGTAAGACCACGACGACTGAGCGCATCCTGTTCTACACAGGGATCAGTTACAAGATCGGCGAGGTCCACGACGGCGCGGCCACCATGGACTGGATGGAGCAGGAGCAGGAGCGCGGGATCACCATCACCTCCGCGGCCACCACCTGCTTCTGGAACGACAACCAGATCAACATCATCGACACCCCCGGCCACGTCGACTTCACCGTCGAGGTCGAGCGCAGCCTTCGCGTGCTCGACGGCGCGGTAGCCGTCTTCGACGGCAAGGAAGGCGTTGAGCCGCAGTCCGAGCAGGTCTGGCGGCAGGCCGACAAGTACGACGTCCCGCGCATCTGCTTCGTCAACAAGATGGACAAGATCGGCGCGGACTTCTACTTCTCGGTCCGGACGATGAAAGAGCGCCTGGGCGCCAACGTCATCCCGATCCAGCTGCCGATCGGCTCCGAGGGCGACTTCGAGGGCGTGGTCGATCTCGTTGAGATGAAGGCCAAGGTCTGGCGCGGCGAGACCAAGCTCGGCGAGAAGTACGACGTCGTCGACATCCCCGAGGACATGCTGGAGATTGCCGCCGAGTACCGCACCAAGATGCTCGAGGCGGTCGCCGAGACCGACGAGGCCCTGCTGGAGAAGTACTTCGGTGGCGAGGACCTCACCATCGACGAGGTCAAGGGCGCGCTGCGCAAGCTGACCATCAACTCCGAGGCATACCCGGTGCTGTGCGGCAGCGCGTTCAAGAACAAGGGCGTGCAGCCCATGCTCGACGCGGTGATCGATTATCTGCCCTCGCCGCTGGACGTGCCGGCCGCGGTCGGCCACGCACCCGGCAAGGAAGACGTCGAGGTCATTCGTAGGCCGTCGGTCGACGAGCCGTTCTCCGGGCTCGCGTTCAAGGTCGCCACCCACCCGTTCTTCGGCAAGCTCACCTACGTCCGGGTGTACTCGGGCAAGGTCGACTCCGGTGCGCAGGTCGTCAACTCGACCAAGGGCAAGAAGGAGCGGCTGGGCAAGCTGTTCCAGATGCACTCCAACAAGGAAAACCCGGTGGAGACTGCAGCGGCCGGCCACATCTACGCGGTGATCGGCCTGAAGGACACCACC
>CAISDL010000014.1 GCA_903884065.1 uncultured Actinomycetes bacterium
AGGCCGCCCCGCGAAACCTGGCCGCAGAACCCGGTTTTCGCCCAACTCGACGCCCGGTTCAAGAAGGCCCACGAGGAGAACCCGGACTACACCGGGCTGCACTACATGACCGCCGACGAGGTCGAGGAGTGCTGGCAGTTGCTGCGCCAGTCGGTGCATTCGGTGTCCTACGAAACGCTGGCGCATGTCCCCACCTACGCCCGGTGGCTGGCTGGGCAGGACTGGACGAAGCCCTACCAGCGCCACCGCAGGAACCTCCAGCTGATCGGGCTCAACGAGCCCGAGAAGCGTTGGGTGCTCAAGAATCCCAGCCACCTGTTCGCCCTCGACGCGCTGTTCGCCACCTACCCCGACGCGCTGGTGATCCAGTGTCACCGCCCGGCCGAGACCATCATGGCTTCGATGTGCTCACTGGCGCAGCACACCACTGACGGCTGGTCGCAGCGCTTCGTCGGCGAGACCATCGGTGCCGACGCGCTGGAAACCTGGTCACGCGGACTGGAGCGGTTCAACGCCGTGCGCGCCACGCAGAACCCCGCGCAGTTCTGCGACGTCGACTATGTCGAACTGTTCCGCGACCCGATCGGAACCGTCGCGACCATCTATCAGCACTTCGGCATCGAGTTGACCGATGATGCGCGCGCCGCCATCGAGGCCACCGACGAGGAGAGCAAACAGGGTCCACGGGCCCCCAAGCACGAGTACTCGCTGGCCGACTACGGACTGACCACCGATCAGGTCAAGGAGCGATTCACCGGTCTGTGAGCCGTCGACTCACGTGGTACCGGTTGCGGAATCGGAACGTTTGAGGGCGTCACCGAGTCCGGCGCGGTTCGTCACGCCCAGCCGGCGAAACGCGCGGTGCAGGTGATTGTCGACGGTTCGTGGCGAGAGGCTGAGTTGGGCTGCGATTTCTTTGGTGGTTCGCCCTGTCGCCGCCATTTCGGCCACTCGGCGTTCCTGGGTGCTGAGTTGGGTGGGTTCTCCGGTTCGTGTGATCGGGGCTCCGGCGGCGCGGAGTTCGGACCGCGCCCGATCGGCCCAGGGACGCGCACCGAGGCGGTCGAAGATGTCGGCCGCGAGCCCGAGTGGGGCTCGCGCTGCGGTGTGGTGCAGCTTTCGTCGTAGCCACATCCCCTGGGCCAGAGCGATTCTGGCGTGCTCGAACGGGAAGCCGGCGATGCCGGGGTGGTCGACGGCGGACTGGAATAGCCCGGCGGCTTGCGAATCGGGTGCGGTCATCGCCGTGATCGCACCCGTCAGGGCTGCCACCCGCGGGGAGACGTCGGCCAGGTTCAGGCGCACGGCCGCGGCGGTGTGCGCGCGAGCTTCGGCGAGCCGTCCGGTGTAGACCGCGGCCTCGACGAGGTCGAGCATGTCGTCGCCGACCTGGATGTTCTGCACGGGGAACTGACCTGGCGGGCTGATCCTGGTCGCGGCCTGGTAGGCCGACTCGTAGTCGGCCTCGGCGAGGGCGACCCGCACCGCGATCCGCTGCCCGGTGCGCAGGAGCATGTTCAGGCTTCGCGGCGTGGACCATGCCGTCACCTCAGCGGCGTACCGGCGTGCGGTCTCCAGATCGCCCCGGCAGGCGGCAAGCACCCCGAGGTCGGCCAGGAAGGTTTGCCGAAGCAACTCGCTGCCCTGAACCTGACCGGCCATCTCGAGGCATTGCTCCCCGACCTTCTGGGCCTGTTCCCAGTTCCCGGTGGCCGCCAGGTCGAGCAGCACCACACGCCCGCCCTCGATGGCGTCGATGGACGCGCCGTGGTCGCTGAGCTCGGTGAAAGCCTGCCGAAGCGGAGCCCGGAAATCGTCCATGGCATCGATGCAGTACGCCGGGTACGACATCATCAACACGTATCGGGCGGGAACGTGTTGCAGATATTCGACGAACCCGCCGAGCGTCGAGCGCATGGTTTTGGTCGTCATGGCGATGTCGTCGACGCCGGTCTGGTAGAGCAGCACTGCCGGATGCACCCTGCCTCGCAGGGGAAGCAGGCTTGCGTTGGTCAGTTCTCGTTGCTCGTCGTCGTCGGCATAGCCGGTGATGTACAGCAGGAGGTTGACGAGCCGGTTGATGATCTGTTCGTCGAGTTCGTCGGCTTTGGTCAGGGCATCCAGCAGGCGCCGGTGGGTTGAGATCGTTTCGCCGTCGGCGTGAACGGCCCGGTAGCAATCGGCCAGGGCTGCCAGCGCCGATTCCGTCGCGTCGGCCTCGACATCACCGAGCAGGTCTTTGGCCTCGTCAATACGGCCGGCGCGGGTGGCGACGAAGACCGCTTCGGCCAACAACTCGCTCCGGCGGTGCGGGTCGGTGCTCAGTTCGGCGGCCTGACGCAGCCACGAGATGGCAGCAGGCAGCCCGCCCCGGCGAAGGGACAGTTGTGCGGCCTGGTCGAGGAGGTCGGCGACGTCCTGATCCGGCCCGGTGGCCGCCGCGGCAAGGTGGGAGGCGCGTCGCACCAGGAGGTTCTCGTAGAGCGCGGCCAGGTCGCGGTGGGCGTCGCGACGTTCCTGCAGGCCGGCCTGATGAACCAACGCCGCGGGGACCAGCGGGTGGCGAAACACGATCTGCCCCAACGGGTCCACCACCAGAAGACCGGCCTCGATCGCGGGCTGGACGTTGCGCATGACATAGCGGGCCCGGCTTGCCGATACGGCGCTGCCGGCGATGCCGTCGAGTGCGGCCCGTAACAATGTCGCGCGCACGTCGGCATCGAGGTGTTCCAGCCGCGCGCCGAACACCGCCACCATGCGCTCGGTCAACGGCATCATCCCGCTGCTCGCGTCGATCAGACCGGCGAATCTCGGAAGCTCGCTCAACGCCAACGGGTTTCCGGCGGCCGCGGTCAGAACCGCCGCCCTGGTGGCAGCCGGCAACGGCACCCCGGCGAGTTCCAGAAGTTGTTCGGCATCCTCGGTCTCCAGCGGGGCCAGTGGCACCTCACCCCACCCTGCGCTGGAGAACGCCGACGGATGCGGCACCCGTTGGCCGGCCAGGACTCGCACCCGGGGATGGGTCAGCCGACGCCCCACGGCGCTGATCACCTGCGCGCTGATGCTGTCCAGCCAGTGCACGTCATCGACGACCAGCAGGACCGGCTGTTTCTGGGCCGCGGACTCCAGGAGTTTCAGCACCGCCCCCACCAGAGGCAGCATCGCGACGGCCGAGTCCGGTTCGCCACCGAATGCGGGAGCCAGCACCGCACGGTCCTTGTCGGACAACCCGGCGACGAACTCCTCCAGGCGCAGCACCAACTGGTTCAGCCCGCCCAGCGCGAAGGGCTCCTCGGCTGCCACCCCCAGGACCCGCACCAGCTGCCAGCCGTCCGCCGCAGCACGCGCACACATCTGTTCGATCAACGCGGTCTTGCCGACACCGGGTTCGCCGGTGACGACCAGGGCCCGTTCGGCGTCCTCGGTCCAAAGCCGCGATAACCGGGTCGACTCGATCCGACGGCCGACCAGGGTCGATGGATGAGCGGCCATGGAGTAAGTATCCCACTGTTCACGGAAAGGAACTTGAGTAATTTCACCGAATCCAAGAGGGGTACTTAGTCCCTACCGTTGAGGGCCACCGGTCCCTAGACCGGCGTCGTTTTTGCTTTTACTCGGGGGAGACACCCTCGAGGGCCCTGGAGGGGGTTTGCCCATGTCTGTTCATTCGTCGTCGTCGGTTGGTCGGGTGTCTGGTCGGGGTCCTCGCCGGGATGTGCGTCCGATTGAGTTTCGGCGGGTGAGTCCGGAGGCGTCGGGGTCGATGTACGCCCGGTATGTGGGTCGGGTGGGTGCGTTGGCGGTGGCTCTGGGGGTGGGGGCTGCGGTGGTGTCGATGCCGGTGGCTTTTGCTGATCGGCAGGGCTCTGATGGGTCGACGGGGTCCTCGTCGTCGGGGTCTTCGGATGGCTCACCGGCGGGTTCGGGGCGTGGGTCGCGGACCGGTGCGCGTGGTGGGGTGAGTTCGTCGGCGTCGCCGTCGGCGCCGTCCTCGGGTGGTGCGTCGGTTGATGTGTCGGTGGGCGGTGGTGCGGACACCTCGGTGGTGA
>CAISDL010000015.1 GCA_903884065.1 uncultured Actinomycetes bacterium
CGCAGATCGGCCTGCATGGCCGTATCCACCTCTCCGGGGATCAGTTCGGCCACCGCGATCCCCGGCGCCAGTTCCATCTGGAGGCTCTGACTCACCGAACGGAGCGCATGCTTGCTCATGCAATACAGGCCGAGGCCGGGACATGTCTCCTGGGCTGAGCGGGTCGACAGGTTGAGGATGCGGCCGCCCTCGGGCATCAACCCGGCCACGCCCGCGGCCAGCCGTGCCGGCGCCACCGCCATCAGGCAGAGGGCGGCGAGCATGGATTCGCCGCTCTGCTCCGTCAGAGCCCCCAGTGGCGTCACCGCCCCCGCACTGTTCACCAGAGCGGCAACCGGTCGGCCCCCGGCTTTGCCCCAACCGCATCTCGACGGGGTCACCAATCAGCCGGACGGCACCGTGCGCGACGCCACCGACTGGAACCCATCGTGGACGTTCACCGCCGGCGGAATGATCTCGACACTGGATGACATGCACACGTGGACCGTCGCGCTGGCCACCGGGGACGGCCTGATCTCCGAGGAGATGCAGCGCCTTCGGGAGGGCTCCACCACGTCGACAGTCCCGCCCAACGACGCTGAATCGACCTACGCGCTCGGATTTTTCGTTGACCGGTGGTGGTGTTCGTCAACTCCGACATCACCGCATCCGAACAGCAGGCCAAGCCGGCGGACCTGCTCGCCGAGGACATCATCGCTGTGCTGCCCCGCTAAAACTGCGACGGGACCCTGAACCGGTTTGGGCTGCATTCTTGCCAGGATGACAGGACCGCCTGCACGTCGGGTTCCGCGGACTGATGGATCACCACAACCCAGAGGGGTGTAGGCACCCGCCGGCTTACGAAATCACCTCCGCGTCGCCGCCACTGGAAGACAGTGCTGTCTGCGTTGCTTCGCCAGGCCGAACGCTGTGATCGTCTCGAGGAGTTGGAAAAGATCGGGCCGCCGGTGGATTTGCACACCAGGCAATACAAGCCACAGTTCGGGGGCGTCGCCCCGCGGCACGCACTGCAGCCGCAGGGACCGCACCGGTTCGAGGAATACGGGCGTCCTCGACGCGGAGCCGCCCGCATGCTGCCGGAGGATCTGCGCTTGCAATCGTCGGCCGTCGGTGCGGCGGACCACCATCGCCGATGGGGTTTTGGCGACCTCGAGAGTTCCGGTCGCCAACGAGCCGTCGGTGCCCACTTGTATGACGTCGTTCAAGAGCGGAACGCTGAGCAGGATAGTTCCGGTGCTCATCTCAGAGACCGAACTTGCTACTCGCGCGGGCAAGCCGATCATCCGGTGGAACCCGCGGCCGACGTCAGCGGTGGATTCCACCGGCGGTCCCCTTTCACGTCGAGTGCGCCAACATGATTGCCGACCTCCAACCGTGTTGGTAATGATAATCGTTTGCATTGATCTCGCCCGCCCGGCAGGGAAACTAGCCCTGAGGGACCATTGCAGTCCCGGCACGGCGCATTGACATGCGCAACTGCGCATGAAACAGTTCTGCCCAAGTTGGAAACCGTTTTCGTTTGGGCAATGGTCTCGTTGCTCGGTGATGACCCCGGGAGGACAATTGAAGTCCGCCACTTCCGACGCCGAGCGGACGGCGTTCGACCCTGATCGTCAGTGGCATCCGATGTCGCCCGCCATGCCGACGGCGCACGTCCTGAGGACCTCCAGCGTGCTGCTGCGTGCACTCTCAGCGCCGGTGCGGATCGCCATCGTCGTGCTGTTGTGCGAGTCGTCGCGATGTGTCCACGAACTGGTCGGCAGCCTTGGTCTTCCTCAGCCCCTGGTCAGCCAGCACTTGCGGGTGTTGAAGGCCGCCGGGGTGGTTTCCGGGGATCGCGCGGGGCGCGAAGTGCGTTATCGCCTGGTTGACAAGCATGTTTCCGACATCGTGGTGGCCGCAGTCAAGCACGCTGCAGAGGTCCGGTGATGGGCGCCGGGGCGGACTGCAGCCCACCGAGCATTCCGGGCGCCCGGGCAACACGGCAGGGTGCGGCGGTCTGGGATCTGCTGGAGAACCTCGAGGAGTTCCGTTCTGCTCAGGAACTTCACGACGAACTGCGCCGACGAGGCGAGGGCATTGGACTGACCACGGTGTACCGCCGGTTGCAATCCATGGCCGCCTCTGGCGTTGTCGACACGCTCCGAACGGAGAACGGTGAGTCGGTCTATCGACGCTGCTCGCAACAGCACCACCACCATCTCGTATGCCGGCAATGCGGCGCGACTGTCGAAGTGCAAGGCACCCAAGTCGAGTCATGGGCCGCCGAAGTCGCGCGCGAAAACGGGTTCTCCGACATCAGCCACACGATCGAGATCTTCGGTCTCTGCGCCGAGTGCTCGGCGCGGAAGTGACGCTGAACTACCTCAGTTGACACCGGGTGAGGCGGTCCGCGCCTGACCCGCGAGCGATCTCCTGCGCGATGCAGGATCTGCGGGGGCGGGTGGTGATGCGTGCCGTCGGGGTCAGTGGGTGTGGGCGATCACCCACGCGGGCAGCGGATCTGGGTAGCCGAGCCACTCCTGTTCTCCTGCGGCATATTCGGCGTCATCAAGCAGCGCTGAGCGGAGTAACTGCCGTAACCGTTCGCGGTCGAGCCGGATCCCGATGAACACGATTTCCTGCCCTGGCTCAAGGTCTGTCGTCGACCAGTATTGGGCCGGCTCGAACACCAGGTTCGGCCCAGC
>CAISDL010000016.1 GCA_903884065.1 uncultured Actinomycetes bacterium
ATCTGACGGCGTGGTGACAGGGTCGAACCCGGCAATGTTTACGCCGGCCCAGCGCAGCAGGAACGTGTGCATGATTCCGCGGAACAGGTCCACGATGCCGAGGCCGAACAACACTGTGGCCGGAAGCCGGAAGACGTCGCGCCCTGCGGTCACTGCCGCCACGCTAGTTGGCCTTCATGATGCGCTCTGACACCGCGAGCATCATCTTTCTCGGCGTGTAGCGATAGGCACTGGCCAGCACCGTGTTCTTCAGTCCCGACACGACCGTTGGCGTCGACTTGTCGATGGTGGCCATCGCGACGTCGACGACCTGCTGCGAGGTCTGCCGGCCGCTGGTCAGGAACTCCTCGCCGGTGCGCGCGAAGAACTCGGTCTCAGTGGCGCCCGGGCACAGCGCGAACACCCGGACTCCGGTCGACTTCGTCTCCTGCCACAGCGCCTCGGTGAAGGACAGCACGAATGCCTTGGTCGCCCCGTAGACGGCCATGCCGGGAGTGGGCTGGAAAGCCGCGGTCGAGGCGACGTTGATGACCAGTCCGTGCCCGGCCTTTGCCATCGCCGGCATGAACAACCCGGTGAGTTCGACCAGGGTCACGCAGTTCAACTGGATCTGTGCGGAGTTCTCGGTGACGCCCTGCTTCACGAAGTCGCCGTGCAGGCCGACGCCCGCGTTGTTGATGAGAATGTCGATCCGGCGCCCGAGGGTTCCGATCTTGGCGGCCAGTTCGGCCGCCGAACCGGGGACCGACAGATCCGCGGCGATGACGTCGATGGTCAGCCCGGGGCTCAGTTCCAGCAGTCTCGTGCGCAACTGGGCCAGTTTGTCCTCCCGCCGCGCGACAAGGACCAGGTTGACCTTGCGCTTGGCGAACTCGACGGCGAAGTCCTCACCGATCCCGCCGCTGGAACCGGTGATCAGCGCGGTCTGATTCTCAAGCTTCATGGGCACTCCTGCCTGGGGGGACGACACCTGCGAATGTGCCTGGACCGCAATCATAAGAGCCAGGGCTGCGGTCGCCCGCCTCCGCTCACGGCAGCGATCACGCTGCACGGCGGCGGCGGCGCGCAGCCCGCACCACCAGCAGCCCGTAGACGACGACGTTGACCGCGACGAGCAGTCCCGCCGCCGTCCACTGCGCCCCGCGGGTAAGCCCTGCGGGATACAGGATTCCGCCCACATAGTGGTCGATGAATCCGCCGGTGTAAGCACTCTGCCCGGCTTCGCGGCGCAGTGAGACCTCCAGCGGGGTCAGCGGGCACACCCGCCCGGAGACCTCGATCCAGATCCCCCACGCCAACGCGGGCAGATGCAGCACCGCCAGCCGGGGCCAACGCCACACCGCCAGGACACCGAACACCACCCAGGCGACGAACACCGCGTGGGTGAGAAGTACCGCGTCGGCGAGAAATCCCGCACTCATCCGCTGATCGTCGCACCCGAATCGATCCGCCCGGGTCACGTGGCCCGTCGCCGAAGTCGGGCGGGGGGCGTCGGTTTGTGCCATCGTTGTCTCCTGCTGGGAGGGAGATTGGTTTGCCGGGGACGACGACACCGCGCCGAAGCACGGTCAGGGCCCTGCTGTGCGTGGTGTCGCTGGTGCTGGCGAGCCTGACCGGTTGCTCGGCCGCCCCGTCGACCCCGCCGGGGATGTTCAGCGTCTATCTCGGTGAGCCGCAACGTCCCCTGGTCCCGGGCAACACCACCGAGACCGAGGGCGGAAAGATCGTCAGCGCGGTCTGGACCCCGCTGGTCACCTTCGACGAGGCCACCCGGAGCGTCACCTACGACGGTGCCGCCGAATCGGTCACCTCAACGGACAACATCAACTGGACCATCAAGCTCAAGAGTGGCTGGACCTTTCACGACGGAACACCGGTGACCGGGCAGTCCTACGTCCGGGCGTGGAACTACACCGCCCTGAGCAGCAACGCCCAGGGCGCGTCGTACTTCTTCTCCAACGTGAAGGGCTACGACGCACTGCAGGCCGAAGAAGACCGGGAGCCGACGGCGACCACCATGAGCGGCCTGTCGGCCCCCGACCCGACCACCATCAAGGTCACCCTCTCCGAACCGTTCGCCATCTTCCCGCTGACCCTGGGCTACAGCGCCTTCGATCCGCTGCCCGAGGCGTTCTACGCCGACCCGGTGGCCTACGGCAAGAAGCCGGTCGGCAACGGCCCGTTCCGCGCCGACACCGAATGGGTGCCCGGCCGCGGAATGACGTTGAGCCGCTACGACAATTACGGCGGGAAGCAGAAGGCCAAGGCCCGCGGCGTCGTGATGCGGATGTACACCGAGGTCTCCACCGCCTATACCGATGTGCTGGCCGGCAATCTCGACATCCTCAAGGGCCTGCCGCCGGACGCCTACGCCAGCGCCAAGGACGTCTTCGGCGACCGCTACGCCGAGCAGCCCAGCCCGGACATCACCAGCCTGGGCTTCCCGATGTACGACCCGCGCTACGCCGACGTCCGGGTGCGCCGGGCGCTGTCGATGGCCATCGACCGCACGGCCATCGTCAATGCGATCTTCCTGGGCACGCGGGTGGCGGCGGACTCCTTCGCGCCGCCCACCGTCGTCGGCTACCGGGCCGGGGCGTGCGGCCACTGGTGCGAGTACCACCCCGACGAGGCCAAGGCACTGCTCGCCGAGGCCGGGTTCGACACCGGCGCCCCGGTCGAGATCTGGTTCAACGCCGGCGCCGGCCACGACGGCTGGATGACCGCGGTGGGCAACATGTTTCGCAAGATCGGCCTGACCTACAAGCTGCGGGGCAACCTGCAGTTCAACGAGTTCCTGTCCAAGCGCGACGCCAAGGAGATGACGGGCCCGTTCCGGCTGGCGTGGGTGATGGACTACCCCTCGATCCAGAACTTCCTGGCCACCCAGTACTCCACCGCCGCCCTGGCCCCGGCCGGGTCCAACACCACCTTCTACAGCAGCGCCGAGTTCGACGACGCGCTCAACGCCGGCGACCGGGCACCGACCATCGAGGCCGCCGGCGCCGCCTACGAGAAGGCCGAGAACGTCCTGGTGCAGGACCTGCCGGCCACACCGCTGTTCTGCGGCCTGGACCAGGCGGTGTGGGACAAACGGGTCTCCGGGGTGGGCTACAACATCCTCGGCGAGATCGAACTGGCCGACGTCGTCGTCGACGGCAAGGCGGTGTGATCCGTTGACCCGCTTCGTGATCCGGCGTCTGCTGCTGACCATCCCGATCCTCATCGGCGCCTCGCTGCTGATCTACGCCATGGTCTACGCACTGCCCGGCGACCCGGTGCGCGCACTGGCCGGAGACCGGCCGCTCAGTCCGGCGGTGCAGGCGCAGATCCGCGCCAACTTCAACCTCGACGACCCCTTCATCGTCCAGTACGGCAAGTACCTGTGGGGCCTGCTGCACGGGGACTTCGGCAAGGACTTCTCCGGTCGCCCGGTGGTGGAGACCATCTCCCAACGGCTGCCGGTGACCGTCAAACTGACCGTCGTCGCCGTGGTGTTCGAGACCATTCTCGGCATCACTGCGGGCATCCTGGCCGCACTGCGCCGCAATTCCTTCTTCGACAACCTGGTGCTGGTCTCCACCACCGTGCTGGTGTCGATCCCGGTCTTCGTGCTGGGCTTTCTGGCGCAGTACGCCTTCGGGTTCAAGCTCCGCTGGTTGCCGATCGCCGGCATCGCCGACGGCTGGGTCAGCTACCTGCTGCCCGGTCTGGTGCTGGCCGCGCTGTCGATGGCCTATGTGGCGCGGCTGACCAGAACCGCCATGCTGGAAGCGTTTTCGGCCGACTACATCCGCACCGCCCGGGCCAAGGGCGTCGGCCAGACCCGCATCGTGCTGCGGCATGCGTTCCGCAACAGCCTCATTCCGGTCATCACCTTCATCGGCGCCGACATCGGCTCGCTGCTCGGCGGGGCGATCGTCACCGAATCGGTGTTCAACCTGCCGGGCCTGGGCCGGGCCATCTTCGACGCGGTGCGCTCGCAACAGGGCCCGGTGGTGGTCGGGATCGTCACGATGATGGTGTTCTTCTACATCTTCTTCAATCTGCTCGCCGACGTGCTGTGCGCGGTGGCCGATCCGAGGATCCGCTATGAGTAACCCGGTCCCGGTGTCCGATGCTGCCGAGGCGCCCCCGCGGGCAGAGCAGTCCAGCGTGTGGAGCGACGCCTGGCGCTACCTGCGCACCAATCCGCTGTTCCTGATCGGCCTGACGATCATGGTGGTGATGGTGGCGATGGCGCTGTTCCCGGCGCTGTTCGCCCGCGGCATCGACCCCACCGACTGCGACCTGTCGCTGTCGCGGCAGGCCCCCAGTGCCGCGCACTGGTTCGGCATCGACCTGCAGGGCTGCGACTATTACGCCAACGTCGTCTACGGGGCGCGGACCTCGGTGGCCATCGGGGTGCTGACGGTGATCGGCGTGCTCATCATCGGGGTGCTGGTCGGGGCGCCGGCCGGCTACTTCGGCGGCTGGATCGACTCGGTGCTGGCCCGGGTCACCGACGTGTTCTTCGGCATCCCGCTGTTCCTGGGCGCGCTGATCCTGTTGACGGTCTCCACGCACCGCTCGGTGTGGACGGTGTCGATGGCGCTGATCGCCTTCGGCTGGATGACGGCCATGAGGCTGGTGCGCTCCTCGGTGTTCTCGATCCGCGGGTCGGACTACGTGCTGGCCGCGCAGGCGCTGGGCGCCTCGACGCTGCGGATCCTGGTGCGACACATCCTGCCCAACGCCCTCGCCCCGGTTCTCATCTACGCCACCATCGCCGTGGGCACCTTCATCTCCGCCGAGGCCGCGCTGACCTACCTGGGCATCGGCCTGCAGGCCCCGGAGATCTCCTGGGGCCTCCAGATCAACGTCGCGCAGTCGCTGATCGGCACCTCCCCGCACCTGTTGTTCTTCCCCGCACTGTTCCTGTCGATCACGGTGCTGGGGTTCATCCTGCTCGGCGACACCATGCGTGACGCCCTCGATCCGAAGCGGCGGTGAGGGCGCGTGGACGTTCCGGGATCTGACGCGTCGCTGTTGGCGATCCGCGGACTGACCATCGAGTTCGAGGTCGACAAGGTCTGGATTCCGGCGGTGCGCGAGGTCGACCTGACCCTGGAGAAGGGCGAGATCCTGGCCCTGGTCGGCGAGTCCGGCTCGGGGAAATCGACTCTGGCGATGGCGATTCCGGGCCTGCTGGCCCCCAACGCGCGCCTGGACGGCAGCATCCGGCTCTCCGGCGAGGAGTTGGCCGGCGCCGGCGAGCAGACGCTGACCGAGGTGCGCGGCGACCGGGTCGGTGTGGTGTTCCAGGAGCCGATGACGGCCTTCAACCCGGTCTACACCATCGGCTGGCAGATCACCGAGGCGATCCGGATGCATCGCGACGTGACCAAGGAGCAGGCCCGGGACCGGGTGGTGGAACTGCTGGAGTTGGTCGAGATGCCCGATCCGGCCAGCCGGATCAACTACTACCCGCACCAGCTCTCCGGCGGGCAGCGTCAGCGCGCCATGATCGCCCAGGCGCTGGCGTGCGACCCGGCGCTGCTGATCGCCGACGAACCCACGACCGCCCTCGACGTCACCGTGCAGGGCGAGATCCTGGACCTGATCCGGGACCTGCGCACCCGGGTGGACGCCGCGATCCTGCTGATCACCCACGATATGGGCGTGGTCGCCGACCTGGCCGACCGCATCATGGTGATGAAGGACGGCGCGGTCGTCGAATCGGCAAGCGCGGAAACGCTGTTCCGCAATCCGACCCACCCCTACACCCGCTCACTGCTGGAGGCCGTCCCGCACCTGGGCGCCGGCCGGTTGCAGGTCTCCGAACCCGAGCCGGTGCTCGAGCCCGAGCGCCCGGCGCTCGCGCTGTCGCTGCGGGATGCCACCATCGAGTTCAAGTCCGGGCGTAACAAGACGTTCCGGGCCGTCGACTCGGTCAGCCTCGACGTCGCCGCCGGGGAGGTGGTGGGTCTGGTCGGCGAGTCCGGTTCGGGCAAGTCGACCCTGGGCAAGGCGGCCGTCGGCCTGGTCAAGCTGACGTCGGGTTCGGCGCACCTGGCCGGCATCGACATCACCGGGCTGTCCCAGCGCGGCCTGCGCGAGCCCCGCAAGCGGGTCGGCGTGGTGTTCCAGGACCCCGGTTCGTCGCTGGACCCGCGCTGGCCGATCGGGCAGGCGATCGCCGAGCCGTTGGCCCTGCACACCTCGATGTCGCGCGAGCAGCGCTCGGCCCGGGTCGACGAACTGCTCGACCAGGTGAACCTCGCCCGCGCGCTGCGGAACCGCTACCCGCACCAGCTTTCCGGCGGGCAGCGTCAGCGGGTCGGCATCGCCCGCGCGCTGGCGCTCAACCCCGCCCTGGTGATCGCCGACGAACCGACCTCGGCCCTGGACGTCTCGGTGCAGGCCCGGGTGCTGACACTGCTGCGCGCACTGCAGGCCGAGCACGGTTTCGCCTGCCTGTTCATCAGCCACGACCTGGCCGTCATCGAGGAACTCTCCGACCGCATCGCGGTGATGCAGGCCGGCCGGCTGGTCGAGTCCGGGCCCGCCGAGACGGTGCTGAACCACCCGAGCGAGAGCTATACCGCCAAGCTGATCGCCTCGGTGCCGGTGCCCGATCCGGCCGAGCAGGCCCGCCGCCGGCAGTTGCGGCTGGCGCAGGCGGGCGGCTGAGCGCGCGCACCGGCGCCGTGAAAGAGCGGCCTACCAGCCGCAACGTCGCGGCGTCGCACTTGTGCTACGGTCGGGGTGTGAGCAGCGAGATCAGTCAGCGTGAGTTGCGGAACAACAGCGGTGACATCATGCGTCGGCTCGACGAGGGGGAGGCGTTCATCGTGACTCGAAACGGTGTTCCAGTCGGGGAACTTATGCCGTTGCGCCGTCGTCGCGTGGTGAACGGTCCGGCATTGGCAGCGGCGTTCCGCGGTGCGCCGCACATCGACCTTCAGCGTCTGCGCGATGACCTCGACCGCTGCGTCGATCAGGACATCGATCCGCGTGGCTGAGACGAAGACCGGCTTGCTGGATACCTCGGTGGTGATCGACCTTGGCATCATTGCGCCGGCCGATTTGCCCGAGGAAACATCCATCAGCGCGATCACGATGGCCGAGCTATCCGCCGGCCCGCATGCCACCGTCGACCCCGCCGAACGGGCGCGACGCCAAGACCGGCTGCAACAACTCGAGTCGTGGGTGGAGCCCATTGCGTTCGACGGCGACTGCGCCAGGGCATACGGGCGGGTCTACGCTGCCGTTGTGGCCGCCGGTCGCCAGCCCCGGCGGCGTGCAGCTGATCTGCTCATTGCCGCGACCGCTGTGGCCGCGGGCATGCCGCTATACACGCGCAATGCCAACGACTTTCAGGGCCTTGAGCAATTGCTCACGGTGGTGGCTGTTTGAGACGCCCAAGTGGGCGGACTGTAGCCGTTGAGCGGTTCAGTACCTGTCGATGGGCGGCGGCGTCGGCGCGGTCAGCCCGGCCGGGCCGAGGTTCTTGTCGAAGGCCGCCTTCCAGGCGCCGTCGGCTTCCATCTTCTCCAGCGCGTCGTTGATCTTGGTCCGCAGTTCGGAGTCGTCCTTCTTCAGTCCGATTCCGTAGCGCTCCTCGGAGAACGGCTTGCCGACGATCTTGAACTCACCCGGGGACTTCGCGGCGTACCCGGCGAGAATGACTTCGTCGGTGGTGACCGCGTCGATGGCGCCGTTGCGCAACGCTTCCACGCACGCCGAGTAGGTGTCGTACTGCTGAAGCTGGACGCCCGGGTACTTGTCCTTGATGCGCTGTGCGGGAGTGGATCCCGAGACCGAGCACAGTTTCTTGTTGTCCTGCAACGATTCCGCGCCGGTGATGTCGGTGTTGTCGGATTTGACCAAGAGGCTCTGGCCGGTGAGCAGGTAGGGACCGGCGAAGTCCACCTTCTCCTTGCGCGGCCCGGTGATCGAATACGTCGCCACGATGAACTTCACCTGGTCGTTGCCGATCAAGGTTTCGCGCTGGGCCGACGGCGATTCCTTCCATTCGATCTTGTCCTCGGGATAGCCGAGTTCCTTGGCGACGTAGCGAGCGACGTCGACGTCGAAACCGCTCATCGAGCCGTCCGGGTTCTTGACACCCAGACCCGGCTGGTCGAACTTGGTGCCGATGACGATCTTGCCGCCGGCGGTCGATCCGTCACCTCCTCCGCAGGCGGTCGCCGACAGCGGCAGGGCCACCGCGAGCAACGCGGCGCCGAACATGCGAATTGGTGACAGCTTCACCTGGAAAGTCCTCCCGTCGGGGCCGACGGTCACAGCGCGCCGGCCTTCGACTCGAACCCTATGGCATCGGGCGGCGGTCGATGGTGCAACACCCTCCCGGGAGTCCAAACCCCATACGTCCCAGGAGTCACCGGAGGAACCGGGTAGACATTTTTGCCCACCTCCGAGCGACAAACGGCCCTGTGCCGCAGCGGTTTCGACTCGAAGTGATCAGTTGTCGCTCGGAGGTGGGCAATTGCGTTATACCGTCGGCCGACGTGACGGATGTGACTCGGCCGACGTGGTCGCCTAAAACCCTCAGGCTGAAAGCTGTACAACAGACCCGCTCAGGCCGGCTGGCTGTTGTCGTGAATCCCGCAGAGTTGGTTGAGGCGACCCAGCGCGGTATCGACCGCCGCCCCGTCGGCAGGAACGTAGGTGCGGTTGGTCAGCGTCTTGACCTGATTCCGTCGCACGGCCACGTACTCCTTGGCGGCCTGCGCCACGTCGACCGGTTCCGGGGCGATCTTGGGTTCGAAGAGGTCCAGGGCGATACGCACCGGAGCGTTCTGGATCTTGATGTAGGTGTCGATATTCGGGGTGTTCCAATTCCAGCCCTCCGGAAGCGCGGGGATGGCCCGAAGGGTGAGCCTCGTCTCCGTCCACGCCTGACACGTCCCGCCGGCTTCAGAGCCGCCCTTGCCTTTGAGGATCAATGCCCCGGCCACCAGTCCGGTGGCGATCAGGATCGCCGCGCCGATGATCGCCGCGGGCAGCCAGCGCGATCTCGTCCCTCGACCGCGAGGGTCGAAGGCCTGCGGCGGCAACGGCGGGTATGGCGGCGGCTGGGGCTGCATGATCGGCAACTTTAGCCGCGGATCACCTCGACGACGACCATCAAGCCGGCTGGGCTACCGTCAGTCCCGGCTAGCGGTTCGACGCCGATCGGGAGGAACACAGTGGGCGATTACGACTCAGAGATCGAACCCGGCGAGTTCCATCTGATCTTCGGCTATCAGCCCCATCAGGATGAACCACCGTCTCTCTTCGAGATTCAGTTCACCTGGGACGGAGAGACCTCGGCCTCCTTCGTCTACGACGCCTGGGAGAACCCCAGTGAGCGGACCTATGTCGCCGACATCCACAGCGCACCGGTGTCGGGCTGGGCGTCCTGGGTCAACGGGGAGGACGTTCTCATCGCCTTCGCGCAGACCGCCACCGACGAGGAGGGGTGGGCCCGGGTCGACTCCGGCGCGCCCGGCGGGTCGATCCATGAGTCCGACAGTTCGCTCAGCGAGCCGGAGACGTGGATCAGCTTCGCACGGCTGATCCACGCGGTGGTGGCGGACGAACCGGTGGAGAACATGAGCCGGCAGACGTACTGAGCCGGCGACACCTGGGCCACGTCCCCTGGCTCGAGCAGCACCGCCATGCTTCGCCGCATCCGGTCCCCGTATGGCTCCAACGATCCATTGCGATCGCAGACCCATCTGTCGACCATGTAGGGCGGGACGCAGTCGGAAACGACAAGGCGTGCAGCAGGACCCGGTCTTCATCCCCCAGCCGCAGGAATTTCTACTCGGCACGTGATTCCGGGTGCTTCAGAGAGACGCCGATCCAACGTGATCAACGGCGCGTCAAGGGCCTCGGCGAGTGCGACATAGGCTGCGTCGTAGCTGGTGAGATTAGGCCTGAGCTGCCAAACCCGCTGCGCAAGAGCCTCATACGGAAAAAGGTCAATCGGCAAGTCGAGCAGGTCGACGTGTGCTTGAGCTGCTTGGTCTGAGCTGATCAGCGCGGCGAGCTCATGACGTCGAATGACGTTCGAGCACTCGAAAGGCAGCAGCGCAGGACCACACAAATCAGCTTCCGCGAGTCGGCGCGCGAGCCAGGCGCCGAGCTCACCGGAGTCCAGAAGAACCGTCACGACCGCCGAAGCGTCGCACACGACTCGGGGGCCACTCATCGCCGATCGGCATCCTTGGCCAGAACTGTGACGTCCGGATCGAGGCGCACGCCCGTCGCTGCAACGCGCGCCCGCGCACGGGCCAGCACCTCACCGACGGTGGGCTTCTCTGCGACATTCACCAGAAGTGAACGCAGGTACTCCTGCAACGACTGACCCTCACGCGCCGCCCGCGCCGCCAACTCATCACGAACGCCGTCGGGAACGTCCCGAATCGTCACTGCCACCATGCCTGCAATATAGCTGCATTGCTGCTACAGCGCAGCTCTGTCATGGCAGGGTCACGCCGGCCGCAGACCGCGCGACGAGGCGGATGTCCAGGCCGGCGTCCTCGACGACGCCGAGTGCGCGTTCGATGGCGTCGTCGATCCAGGCCGGGCCATTGCCGAACACTCCCCCGCCGACACGGGTCAGCAGCACGGTATTGGAGCCACCCTCGCCCGCCTGCTCGGCAGCAGCGAGCAGGGTTGCCTCATAGGTCGCGTCAAGGACCAAGCGCGCGAACGGTTCCCAGTCGCGCGGCGGCACGGGCGAGTAGCCGACCGGCAGCGCCGAGCAGAAGGCCTGCGACACATACCTGCGCTCCTCTCCGTCGACGGCGGTGACCTCGACGTTGCGGTGCAACCCGATGGCCAGATGCCCGCGCAGGGTGTTGCGGACGTCTTCCGACGCCCCGGCGAGGCACCGGCCGATCGCCGCGAGGCCGTCCTTGGTGCACAACGCGTAGCCGTTCTGCATCGACCACAGCGCACCGACGGGCAGACCGGTCAGCTCCGACAACGCCGAGCCGAGGCCGGCGAGAGCGTCGACCTGGCGCTCAGCGGTCTGCCCGATCCCGCCCCCGACCGGAACGAAGTAGTTGCGGTAGACCGTCGCCGCCCCCGCCGCGACCGCGCAGGCCGGGCCCTGGGTGGGGTCACCGGCATAGCGAGTCACCCCCTGCTCCGGGGTGACGTGCTGGGAGGTCATCTCCAGCAGGTTGAACTGCGATGCCACCTGGAAGAGCGCTCCGGCGAACTGCGGATCGCAGTGCAACCCGCGAGCCTCTCCGACGAGTGCACTCACCGAACTGCGTTGCCCGCGAGCCGTGTTCACCCGTGCACGAAGCTCAGCCAGGGTCGGCAGGGTCAGCTCGCCGATGCCGTAGCGGCGGCCGTTGACCGTCGACACCAACTCATCGCCCTCGACGACGAGCCGCGACCGTGTGGCGGCGTAGCCGTCCTCCCGGAATCCGGTGAGGCGTTCGAACCAGTCAGTCATGGCGGTGCTCCGCCCGCCGGGCCCGGCGCCGCAGCACGTCAGCCTGCTCGCGGGTGTCCGGGACGGACTGGCCGGCCTTGCGGGACCCGGCACGCAACTCCTGCATGCGCTCGAGCACCTCGGGGTAACCCAGGCCCTCCTCGGCGATGAGCCAGGCGCCCACCACCGTGCCGGTGCGGCCCTTGCCGCCCCAGCAGTGCACATAGACGACCCGCCCGGCGGCGATCTCATCGCGGATGTAGCCGAGGATCTCGTCGTAGCCGGCGTCGCCGATCACCGAGGTGTCCGGGATCGGGAAGCGGGCGTGCCGGGCAGCCAGGCCGCGGTCATAGGGCACCATCGGCGCTCCGCCCCAGGTCTTTTCGCCGTCTTCGGTCAGGTTGACGAACGAGTCGATCCCAGCGTCGAGCAGCGTCTGGATCTTGCGCGCGGCCTTATCCGGCTCCTTGGCGCCGGGGTACTCCCCGGCGAGCAGCCGGCCGGGGATCACCCACCAGCCGTGGACGAGGTCGTCGTGCTCCCAGGTGGGGGTGATGGTGCGGGTTGACGTCATGGCCGGTCTCCTTGTCTTGTTGCGGGTGGGGGCGACGTCGTCGGTCGCCGACTCGGCGTCCGACAGCGCCGCGAGGACGCCGTCGCGCCGGCGGCGGCTCAGGATGCCGCGGCGGTGGCACGAGTGGGCGATGTCGCGCAGCACGGGAAGTGTGAACCGCAACCGGCCGGCCCTGCCGACCCGCAGCGGCTCGATGGATGCGCCGTCGGGGTTGGTGAAGACCCCCTCGCGCAGGCCCCGCGACAGCCAGTCGGCGGACTTGCCGAAGAACCGGGCGGCCTCCGCGGTGCTGAAATAGTCCGCGTCGCAGCCGAAGCGGTCCGACGGCCCGGGAGCGCCCGCCAGGGAGGCCTCGATCTCAGCGCCCAGGGTGCGCAGCCCCGCAGATGCCAACGCGGCGTGGTCGAGGTCGTCGACGGCATGCACCTCCTTGCGCAGCGCGGCGTCGACCTCGTGGTAGCCGCCCTCCGTCGGGCATGGCGCCAGGTCGGGACCCATCAGCAGATTGAGGCCGTGGCGCTGCAGGGCCAGGCTCAACCGACGGAAGTGCTGCTCGCGGCAGAGGTCCTGAAGCGGGAAGGGGCACCACAGGTCGGTGCGGGTGACGATCGCCCTGCTCAGAGCCGCCACCACCTCGTCGACCTCGGTCAGGTCGTCATGGGATGCCGCCGCGCCAGGGTCGAAGGCGAAGGTCTGTGCGATCTGAACCCCCTTCTCGGCCGCCTTCTCGGCCAGCATCTCGGTGCGGTCCGCGGTATCGGTGTCCCCGATCACCAAAACGGCGCCCCCGGTGTTGATATCCGTCATGCTTCCCCCCGTCCCTATTTAACTCAATATTACTATTATTAACTCCTGGCAGCAAGGCGTTGCCCTACCGTTCAGTCCGAACCCGTTGCGCCAAAGCCGTTTACCGATTCCTCTGAGCACCACGCTACCAAGGGCCTCCGACAAATTTCGGCGCCGATCAGGCCGGTACCGATGGCGGAAATCCCCGGCTTGCGGTGCGATTCTGTGATCGACTCTGAATCGTGAGGACGACAGCAACCGCGGCCCGCATGCTCGCGGTCGTCGCGCTGGGGATGTCCGCTCTCGGCGCTGTGGGCCCTGCCTACGCCGACCCGCCGCCGGTTCCGACACCTCCTGCCCAACCCGACACTCCCCCGCCACCGCCGCCGCTGCCGCAGTGGCCGCCGTGCGGATTGGGCGGCGCGTGTTCACCGCCGTGCTACCCGCCGTGGGTGCCCCCGCCTGCCCCGGGAGAGCAGGCGCCGACGTTCCCTGACCCGTGGCCGCCGTTCGGCCTGGGCGGCACGCGGTTCGCGCCGTGTCCCGCGCCGGATCCGCTGCCACCGGGGCCGCCGTACCCGCCTCCCCCGCCGCCTCCGCAGCCATGGCCGCCGTGCGGGGTGGGCGGGGAATGCTGGCCGGGCGGGCAGTTACCGCCGGGGTGGTACTGACGGAATTGGTGTCTCCATCCGGGGAGCGATGCTCGCTGTCGCTCGAAGGTGGGCAAAAATCACCTCACGACCGCGACCCATCCCCGAGGAGTCCCCGCTGTGACCGAACACCGAACCGAGTCCTTCGACCAGCTTCATAGCGGCAGCAGCGACTTGGAGACGATTGTCTTCGAACGCCGAAGCGTCCGTGGATACAAGAAACAGGCAGTGCCGCGCGAGGTGCTCGAGGAGATCATCGGCATCGCACAGCGCGCGCCGTCGTCGATGAACACTCAGCCGTGGCACTTCCACGTGCTCACCGGCGAGCCACTGGAGCGCATTCGCCGGGGCAACACCGAGAAGATGCTCGCGGGATCCTCGATAGATCGGGAGATCACGCTGAACCACGGGTATGAGGGTCCGCACCGCGATCGTCAGGTGGAAATCGCGGTCCAGCTTTTCGAGGCCATGGGCATTGCGCGCGACGACAAGGCCCGACGCCCGGACTGGGTGATGCGCGGCTTCCGCCAGTTCGATGCGCCGGTATCGGTGGTCATCACCATCGACAGGGAACTGGCCAACGATACGATCGCCCATTTCGATTGTGGCGCAGCAACGTACGGACTTGTGCTCGCGGCATGGTCGAAGGGCCTGGGCACCGTCATCAACGGCCAGGGGATCATGCAGTCATCGGTGGTGCGCGAGAATGCCGACATCCCCGAGGATGAGGTGATCATGACCTGCGTGGCCATCGGTTACCCCGATGAGGAATTCGTGGCAAATCACGTCCAATCGCGTCGCGCCCCCACAGAAGCCGTGGCCTCATTCGTCGGGTTCGACCAGCTGTCGTGACAACTAGCCCAATCCCAGGATCGCCCGCGCCGCCCGCTCCGCGATGAGCATCACCGGCGCGTTGGTGTTGCCGGAGGTGATGGTGGGCATCGCCGACGCATCGACCACCCGAAGGCCGGCGACGCGATACACCCGGCAGTCGGTGTCGAGCACCGTGGCGGCCGACCGCGGCCGGCCGTGGGCGTCGAAGGCCCCCATCGCGCAGGTGCCCACCGGGTGGAAGATCGTCGTCCCCAATTCGCCGGCCGCACTCTGCAACTGCTCGTCACTCACCAGTTGCGGGCCGGGAAGCAACTCCTGCGGGCCGTAGCGGGCCAGCGCCGGTGCCGCCATGATCTGCCGGGTCATCCGCAGGCCGCGCACGGCGGCGAGACGGTCGGCGTCCGTCGACAGGTAATTGCAGGAAATCTTCGGGGCGGCAAGCGGATCCGCATCGGCCATCCGCACATGGCCGCGCGAGGTGGGCCGCAGGTTGCACACCGACGGGGTGATCGCCCCGAACTTGTGTAGGGGTTCGCCGAACTTCGGCAACGACAACGGCTGCACATGCCACTCCAGATCGGCACTGGCCAGCGCCGGATCGCTTTTGGCGAACGCCCCCAGCGTGGACGGCGGCATGGTCATGGGCCCTGATCGCGACACCAGGTACTGAAGTCCCATGCCCGCGCGGGTGATCCAATTCCGGTACAGCGTGTTGACCGTCGCCGCACCGCGCACCCGGTAGACCGTTCGCAGCTGCAGGTGGTCCTGGAGGTTCTCACCCACGCCCGGCAGATCGACGGCGACCGGCACCTGATGGCCGGTCAGCAGACCGGCCGGGCCCAGACCCGAGACCTGCATCAGATGCGGCGAGCCGATGGCTCCGGCGCTCAGGATCACCTCCCGGCGGGCTTCGACGTCAATGAGCTTGCCGTCCTTGAGGATTCGCAGGCCGGCGACCCGGCGCCGGGCGGTGGTCCAGGCACCGCGACGCTGGTCCTCTCCGACCTCGTCGTCGATCAGCAGCCGGACGGCCTGGGTGCGGGTGTAGACGGTGAGGTTGGGCCGGCGTGCGACGGGATGCAGGAAGGCGTCGGCCATCGACCAGCGCCGGCCGCGGCGTTGGTTGACGTGGAAGTACGCACTGCCGGCGTTGTCGCCCCGGTTGAACTCGTCGATCGGGGCGATGCCCACCTCGGCGGCGGCGGCCTGCCAGGCGTCCAGGATCTTCCAGCGCACCCGCGGTCGGTCGACGCGGATCTCACCACCCGCGCCGTGCCAGTCGTCGGCCCCGCCGAAGTAGTCCTCCAACTCCTTGTAGATGTCCAATGTCTGCCCGGGTCCGTCCGCGCCACCCCAGAGCCACCGCTCGTCGCCGGTGGCTTGGGCCCACAGGTCGTAATCACTGGCCTGACCGCGCATGTGGATCATGGCGTTGATCGACGAGGAGCCGCCGATCACACGGCCCCGCGCGTAGTGAATGCTGCGCCCGGCCAGACCCGGGTCGGCCTCGGTCGCAAAACACCAGTCGGTTCGGGGGTTGGCGATCGTGTAGAGGTAACCCACCGGCACCTTGATCCAGAACCAGTCATCGTCGCCGCCGGCCTCGATCAGCAGCACCCGGTGATCGGGGTTGGCGCTGAGCCGGTTGGCGAGCAGGCAACCCGCACTACCTGCGCCCACGATGATGAAGTCGAATTCGGCGACCGGGTTCAGGGCATTCACAGCGCGCTGTCCGTTATCGCTGTCTGATCGCGACAGCCTGCGACGAGTCGCCGAATCAGGCCGAGCGCGCGCGCCGGGCGGCGATGAAGGACCGTACGCCGAAGGCGAGATAGACCACCGACAGGACCGCGGTGGCGGCCTGGGCGTAGACGGCCCCCGGGCGCGCGGCGGTGCCGTCGAGTGCCGCGGGCAGCTTCAGGAGCGAGCCGGCGGTCCCCAGCAGGGCGAGCAGGCCGACCAGGAGGGCAGCGTGCATGACGTGCATGCGCAGTTTCTCGTTGCGGCCGAGTAAGCCCAGCACCAACAGCACGGCGCCGATGACAGCAGGGATGAGGGCGGTCTTGTGGACGGCGCCGGTCAGGAAGAAGCCGCCCAGGCCGAGGGCGATGTACACGAGCGAGAAGACGACGGTGATTCGTGGCATGGGAGCAGCCTAGGTGCCTACCGACAGGAGCCGACGGCGACGTCGGCGTTCACGCCACCGGTTCAGCCGAGGGCTTGCAACCCGGTGGCGGCGGCGACGGCCGCGCCGGCGAAGTCGCTGGCGCGAAGTAGCGGTTCGATCGTGTTGCGCCGCAGGTCTTTGACCGCCTGTTCCGACCCGTTTGCGGCGGCCGGTGCGACCAGGAAGGCGTACTTCCGCTGCTTGGTCGCGATGGCGAGGATGGCGTCCCGGTCCCCCATCTTGGTGAGGGAACGGGTCTTGCCGGCCCACTCCACGGGCGGGCCGTCGAAGGCGTCGACGTAGACCACCCACATGCGGACATCGCGGGCCGCCTGCAGGCCCTTGACGGCGGACTTCACCTCGGCGGTCTGCTCGCTGGTCAAAGCCCCGGAGGAATCGGTCACGGCCTGGCTGAGTTTCGTCGGCGCCGTCAGCGCCGTCGGCGACTGCGAAGCCCCAGGCTCCGGAGGTGCGGACTGAACCGTCTCCTGGCTCGTGGCAGCGGTGTCGTCTTTGTCGACAAGGCTCTTGACACCGACGCCGATCCCGCCCACGAGTGCCAGCCCGGCGACGATGACGGCGATCCGCTTCGGCCAGACGTACTTGATCGGCGGGGGCGACCCCGCGGACCGGCCGTCAGGAGTGCTGAAGGAATTGGCCTCGGGATAGGACCCGGGGTACGGCGGGGTGCTCACCTGTGCGCTCCGATCACCAGCGGAATCCGCCGATCATAGCCGGACAGCGCTGGTCAGGAGGTGCGGCACTCGGCGGCCGCAGCCCTGTCCCGAGATAACAACGGCACCTTGTGTAACACCGGCACCATCCGCACCGACATCACGGTCACGTAACAATCGCGCACACCTGCGTAACGACCGGGAGGCCGCAAATGGCACGCACTCGAGTGTGGATCGGGCTGGCCCTGGCCATTCCCGCGACCCTGGCCTTCAGCCCCGTCCACCCGACCGTTTCCCAGCGGTGGGAGCCGCAGGTGGTGGCATTGGCCGGAACCGTCGTGGCGGGCAAACCCGTAGCCGCGGTCGTGGCAGTTCCCAAGAGCCTGCCCCCCAAGCCCAGCAGCCTGCCCGTGCCGGCCCGCCCGGTGGGAGCGATCGCCGTGACCGCTGCGCTGACCCGACTGGGCGATCCCTACGAGTGGGCCGCCGCGGGCCCGCATGCCTTCGACTGCTCCGGCCTGGTCGTGTGGGCGTTCCAGCAGGCCGGACTGGACCTGCCGCACTCCAGTCAGGCACTGGCCTCCGGTGGGCAGCCGGTACCGCTGGACCAGATGCAACCCGGCGACGTGATCAGTTACTACGCCGACGTATCGCATGTGGGCATCTATGTGGGCGAGGGCCGGATGGTGCATGCCTCGACCTACGGGGTGCCGGTGGCCGTCGCCCCGCTGGACAACGCCCCGATCAACAACGTCCGCCGCTACCGATAACTGCCTGGTCCTGCTCCGCGGGCATACAGTTACTCGATGACGAGGGTGAGCAGATGACCGAACCCGGTGCGGACCGCGTCGCGGTGTACCTCGACTTCGACAACATCGTGATCTCGCGCTACGACCAGGTCAACGGCCGCAACTCTTTTCAACGCGACAAGGCCAAGGGGTTGGAAGCCGCGCGCCTGGCCCGGGCACGGGTGGACGTGGGCGCGATCCTGGACTACTCGTCGTCGTTCGGCACCGTGGTGCTGACCCGGGCGTATGCGGACTGGTCGGCCGGGGTCAATGCCGAGTACCGCCAGCAGTTGGTGGCCCGGGCGGTGGACCTGGTGCAGCTGTTCCCAGCGGCGGCCTACGGCAAGAACGGCGCCGACATCCGGCTGGCCGTCGACGCCGTGGAGGACATGTTCCGGCTGCCCGACCTCACCCATGTGGTGATCGTGGCCGGCGACTCCGACTACATCCCGCTCGCGCAACGCTGCAAACGGCTGGGCCGCTACGTCGTGGGTATCGGGGTGGCCGGGTCCTCAAGCCGGGCGCTGGCGGCAGCCTGCGACGACTTCGTCATCTACGACTCGCTGCCCGGAGTGCCGGGGTTCGAGCCGGCCGCCGCCGACGCCGAGAAGGCCGGGGCCGGGCAGCCCAAACGGGCCCGCAAGTCCACCGAGCCCGCTGCCCCGGATCCCCAGGCCGCCGCGACGGCTCTGCTCACCCGCGCGCTGCAGATCGCTCTCGACAAGGACGACGACGAGTGGCTGCACAACTCGGAGGTCAAGGCGCAGATGAAGCGGATGGACCCGTCGTTCTCCGAGAAGGCGTTGGGCTTCAAGTCATTCAGCGACTTCCTGCGCTCGCGGGCCGACGTGGTGGAACTCGACGAGAGCTCCACCACCCGGCTGGTGAAGCTGCGCTAAGGGGCCCCAATGGCACGTCGCAGAATGTGGATCGTGCTGGCCATGGCCCTTCCCGGAACCGTGGCTTTCACCCCTGGCCCGCTGCCGGGACCACCGCCCGGGCCACCGCAGCCGCAGGTGGTGGCCCAGGCCCAACCCGTCGTGGCGATGACGCCGGTGGCCGCGGCCCCTGCCCCTGCCCCGGCCCCTCCTCAGAGCCTGCCCCCGGGACCCGGCAGCGTGCCCGCTCCGCCGCGCGATGTGGGATCGATCGTCGTCGACGCCGCGCTGACCCGAGTCGGCGCGCCCTACGCGTGGGCCGCCACCGGCCCGGATGCCTTCGACTGCTCCGGCCTGGTGGTGTGGGCGTTCCACCATGCCGGGCTGACACTGCCGCACTCCAGTCAGGCGCTGGCATCCGGTGGTCAGCCGGTGGCGCTGGACCAGATGCAACCCGGCGACGTGATCAGCCTTTTCGCCGACGCGTCACACGTGGGCATCTACGTGGGCGACGGCAGGATGGTTCACGCCCAGTTCGACGGCCTGCCGGTGATCGTCGAGTCGTTGCGCGGCGCGCCGATCAACAACGTCCGCCGCTACCGATGACACCGGGTTGGGCGGAACGGCTCAGAGCGCTCCCTCGGCCAAGCGCCGATTGACCACGTCCACCGCGTGGCGGTGGCCGACCAACTCGAAGCCGAGAATGGTCACCATCGGCGCCAGCGTGATGATCAGCAGACATACCGCCATCGACACTCCGGCCGCCGCCAGGGCCACCGCGCCCACCAGCACGGCGCCCGTCAGCACCAGCAGCAGGGTGTGGAAGCTGTCCCATTCGCTGACCAGCAGGGTGAAAAGCAGGAAGATCGAGCCGATGTAGACGCCGACCGGGATGGCGACCGTGAGGACGGTCCCGACCGAACTGAGCGTGGAGTGGTGGTCGATGTAGTAGGCGGCGGCATGCAACCCGGCACCGGTGGCCACGATCGAGCCGAACAACGGGATGTGGGAGTAGCCGAACCGGATCGCCTTGCGGCGGTCGGCATTCAGCAGATGCGATGACGGGACGACGAAGTAGATCCACCACATGCCGAAGGTCAATCCGATGCCGGCCACCGCCACCAGGACGGCATCGACGGTCCACCCTTCCGCGGTGACCTCCGCCGAGAGCGAGGCGACGGTGCCGACGATGCCCTCCCCGAGCGCGATGATCGTCAGCAGCCCATAGCGTTCGGCGATGTGGTGGGCGTGCCACGGTGCGCTGCCCTTGCGGGTCTCGACAAGCCAGGGCCCCGAGAGCTCCACCACCGTCATCACACCGACCAGCACGAAGGTGACCGGTAGCGACGCATCCACGATCATGATGGCGATCCAGCCGATCTGGGAGACGCTGAGCGTGACGGCATAGGTCAGGCAGATCGAACGCCGAGCAGGATCCTGCCTCGCGGCGCGAATCCACAAGGCCACCAGAGAAATTCGCATCACCACATAGCCGGCGACCACCATCCGGTTGTCGACGTGCTCGCCCTTGTCGATCGAGGCGTACAGCGGCGGAAGGCCCAGTGCCAGGATGATCACGCCGACCATCTGCAACATCGTCAGTAGGCGATACACCCAGTCGTCGGTGTCATACGCCGAGGCGAACCAACTGAAGCCGACCCATGCCCAGCACACCAGGAGAATGGCGAAACCGAAACCGATGAGGCCCGCTCGGATATGCCCTTCGGCGAGCAGGTGCGCCAGTTCGGACGCGGCGACGCCGAATGCCACGACGAACGTCAGGTCGAAGAGCAACTCCAGGGGCGTCGCGACTCGGTGGGGTTCGGCCGGATCACGGCCGGACATCACCCGCAATCCATGCGGGTGTGCCGCGGGTTCCGGATTCTGTTCTCCCGCAGTCACCATGGCATCTTCTCCGTTGTGGCCGGTACCTTGAGCAGTCTATGCAGGGCCACTCAAGGGAAGAAGGACGATGACTCGGCTTGAGGATGTTGGGGAGGCCGACGGCTGGCGGTGCTGGCTGTGCGATGAGGCGGTCGACCCTGACATGTCGGTCAACGACGACCGCGGTCCGAGCATTGACAGCATGACCACGAAGAGCAAAGCCAAGGGCAAGGGAACGGAATCGGTGTTCGGGAGCGAGAGGCTGGCGCACCGAGGATGTAACACCAAGAAGGGCGCCGTCGCGCCAATAGTTGCGTGGCCCAAAGCACTTTTTGTGGCCGACCCCGCGTCGATCGTCACCAGTGCCGAGCGGTTGTCCCGCAAGCGCGGCAGCGAAGCCATGGGTCAATGCCCGACCGAAGCCGACGCGGTCGCGGCTGCCGAGTGGTTGGTGGATCGCTTGAGTCGACTGGCTCCAAGCCTTCACGTCGAATCGCGGATCCAAGCCGGCGGCGGGCAGTACCTGGTCGTACTGAACTCGTAAGCGTCACACCGCCGCCCTCCTCTGATTAGAGGAGGGCGAATCATCAACGGCACCACCGAATCGTCCGATACCTGGGCTGCGCCGGTTGCGGCACTGTTGTTCTCAGGCCGGGAAGCGCCCCGGCAAGACAACGGGAGGAACCACAATGTTGAAGCAGTTCTCGGTCTCGGTGGCTCTGGCCGGTGGTTTGTTCGCAGGCGTTATCGGAGCGGCCGGCGCCGCCCACGCCAACTTCGACGCGGACGCCCCGTACTACGGACCCGAGCGCCAGTACGACGCCGGCTGCTACGGAATGGCCCCGAACGGGACCTCGGTCTTTTTCGGTCCGAACGGCGTGATGATGGGCCTGCCGGGTGGCCAGATGGTCACCGCCGGTCCCGACGGTGTTGGTTACGGCACCGGCTGCTGAGCCTCCCCATGAAAATCGGCCCGTCACCCAGGTGACGGGCCGATTTTCTTACGGTCAATGGCCCCCGGGCATGCGCCGGACCAGTCCGTCGTCGATCATCTGCTGGAACTGCTCGGTGAAGGTCTGCTCAACTGGCCGATAGGTCAGTCCCAACTCTTCACGGCTGCGGCTGTTGTCGAATGCCAACGGGTAACCCACGTTCAGGTCGACGACGTCCCGCGACAAGCCGATCAGCGGTGCGACGGCCCTGACAACCGATTTGGGTGCCGTCGTGCGGGGGAACGTGTACAGCGGGCCGTACTTGCGCCGCAGCATCTTGCCGATGTCCAAGAAGGTCACCGAATCGGCGTTGACGATGTAGCGACCGTGGGCCTCCGGAGTGAATCCCGCCCGCATGTGCGCCGCGGCGACATCGCGGACATCGGCCACGCCCACACTCATGTCGGGAGCGCCGGCCAGCATTTTGCCGTCGACGAATTGCATCATGGTGCTCAGGCTGGCCGAGTCGCTGGCACTGGTCAGCGACGGACCAAAGACGAGGCCGGGGTGGATGGTGACCATGTCCCAGCGGTCCTGCTCCTTCTGGTAACGCCACGCCTCCTGTTCGGCCACCGTCTTCGAATACGAATACGGTTGGTGGTCAACGCTGCTGGAGGTGTTCCAGTGCTCATCGGTGAAGACACCGCCGGGAACGCCCAGCGACTCACAGTTGTCGCCATAGATCGCGACAACGCTGCTGGTAAGCACCACCCGCTTGACGGACTTCGTCCGGTTCACCGAGTCGAGCACGTTGCGCGTGCCCTCCAGTGCCGGTCGGACCAACGCCGCCTCCGCATCGGTGAACCCGGTCAGGAGGAACGGGGACGCGGTGTGAATGACGAGTTCGCATCCGTCCATGGCGTCATCGAAGCTGCCCGCGTCGAGTAGGTCGGCCTTGAACAGACTGAGCCGACCCGGGTGATCCTCCGACAGTGTGTGCAGATGCTCCAGCCCTTTCGCCTTCTGCGGGTTCCGCACCGTGCCGCGAACGGTGTATCCGCCTTCGAGCAGAGTCCGGACGATCCAGCTGCCGATATAGCCGCTGGCGCCCGTCACGAGCACCGGCACCGCCGGATCGATCACCGTCGACGACTCGCTCACCATTCGGTCGCTCCTCATCTGCTGAGTCGTGGATGCGTCCGCCCAAGATACCGACGGGGTCCGATCAACGCAGGTAGTTCGCAGTCCCGTGCGGAACCACTAACACTTTTGCCCACCTCCGAGCGACAACGTTCTGAAGGCCACGGCTTGGGGACCTTCGCGAGCAACTAGCCTCTCGCGCTCCTGCCAGCGGGCAGGACTCAGCACTCTTGGTCAAGGATGGGCCGATGCGGATCATGACGTGGAACGTGCAGGGCCGGGTCGGCGAGTGGGAAGCCCGGCACGGCGCGTTGCGGTCGTGGATCCAGCGGACCGCCCCTGACGTCCTCACCCTTCAGGAGTCGTGGGTCGAGCCCGACGGAACCACCCAGGCCGCCCGTCTCGGCGAGGAACTGGGCCTGCACTCGGTGACGGCCGCGGACCTCGCCGGGTTCGATCGTTACCCCGAGGCGCCGTACTGGGTCGTCAACGCGGTGCTGGCGCGCTGGCCGCTGAGCATCGAACGGCTCTGTCCGCTGCCCGACGAGCACGGGGAGCCGACGTGGCGACACGTGTTGGTGACCCGCGTGCACCGGCCCGCCGAGGAGGGCGGTCCGTTCGTCGCGGCCGGCACCCACCTCGAGCACGGACTCGAACACTCGGCCCGGCGAAGCGCCCAGCTGGCGGCACTGGTGAACCACCTCGCCGAGGTGCTCGGGGAGGAGGCCCGGCGGCGGGATTCACTGCCGGCAATACTGGCCGGAGACCTCAACTGCACTCCGGAGTCCGACGAATACCGATGCGCCACCGGCCTTTCCGCCGGAGCGGTACCGAATTTCACCCTCGTCGACGCCTGGACCGCGGCGGGCAACACCGACCCGGGACACACCTGGTCGGCCCGCAACCCACTGGTCCCCCGCCGCGCCATTCATCCCCATCGCCGACTCGACTACGTGATGGTTTCCACCCCGCGTCGACCCGGCGCAGGACATGTGCGGCGATGCTCCCTGGCCGGCACCGCAGCGGCCGACAACGTGTGGGCCAGTGATCATTTCGCCGTGGTGGCCGAGGTGTCGATGTGAACCGAGGTGTCGATGTGAACAGGCCAGGTTGCCGACGAGTGCGCGCCCTGGTCCGCGGGTCCCGCACCGTGCCCCGCACCCGCTTCACCGCGCCGACGGTCTGGCGTCCCACGCCGGCGTCGCTGAGCGCGCTGATCGTCGGACTGTGGCTCTTCGGCACCGGCGATGCCCTCATCCTGGCGTCGCACCTTGGTGGCGCGCCGTGGTCGGTGCTGGCGCAGGGCATCAGCGTGCGCACGGGCCTGGGAATCGGCTGGACCACTCTGCTGGTGTCGATATGCGTTCTGGCGCTGTGGATCCCGCTGCACCAGAAGCCCGGCCTGGGCACAGTGATGAACATCCTGGTGATCGCGCTGGCCCTGGGGGTCACCTACCCGAGGGTGAGCACGCCGCACTCGCTGATCGGGCAACTCGGGCTGGTGTTCGTCGGGGTCGGCCTGATCGGCCTGGGCAGCGGGTTCTACCTCACCAGCGGCCACGGCCCCGGGCCGCGCGACGGCTGGATGACGGGCCTGCACCGCGTCACCGGCTGGCCGGTGGGCCGGGTCCGGCTGCTCATCGAAGTCAGCGTCCTGGTGCTCGGCTGGCTACTGGGCGGCATCGTCGGCGTGGGGACGGCGATCTTCGCGCTGCTGGTGGGTCAGTCCGTCGCGCTGGGACTCGCCGTGGTCCATCGGCTGGCTCCGCACGACGAGGCCGTGCTTGGCGAGGAGGGATTCCCGCAGGGCGAGGCGTGACTACTTCGTCTCCGAGTTTCCGTGTTGGGACCACCATGGCCCACCGCGGAGTGACTAGTCCGGCCGCGTGGCTCGTGCCAATATTGGCGACATGGCCGATTCGCTTCTTGATCGAGCGATCTACTCCTACCCGGACGTGGATCGACTTGTTGGCCTGTACGCAGGCACTGCGAAGCGCTGGCTAGAGGGTTACACCCGCGGCGGGAAGTTCTACGATCCCGTGCTCCGCGAGGAGCCGACCGGCTCGGACTCGGTGACCTGGGGTGAGATGGTCGAGTCTCGGCTACTGGCCGAATACCGCAGCCGGGATGTCCCCGTGCAGCGGCTCCGCCCAGCCATCGTGGCGCTCCGCTGCGAATTTGGGCGCTACCCGCTGGCCCATGCGCGCCCGTTTCTCGACGTGGAAGGACGCGAACTGGTCAAGGTCGTCCAAGAGCGGGTCGACCTGGAGAGCTCGCTCCAGCTCGTGGTGGTTCGCAATGGGCAGCTTGTGCTGGCTGTCCCGGCCGAGCAATTCCAATCGGCGGTCGGATATGTCGATGACGTTGTGGCCCATATCAAGCCTGACCCCCGTACTCCGGACGTCGTGATGGACCCGCGAACGGCATTCGGTCAGCCTGCGATCCGCGGAGTGAAGACTGAGTCGCTCGCTGAGGACTACCGAGCCGGCACTAGTCGCGATGCCGTCGCGGACCTATACGACCTTGCCCCCGAACAGGTCGACGAAGCCATCCGCTTCGAACTGATCGCAGGCAGCGGGCGCACTGCCTGATGCCCCGGAAGGGTGCGCCGGTGTACTTCACCGACGAGAACACCCTCGGACTGGGAAAGCTCCTACGACGTTCCGGTCGCGAAGATGTCCGCTATCCCGGGCACGAGGACTTGCCGGAGATCCCGCGTGGCACCGACGATCAGGATTGGCTTCCGGTCGTCGGTGCCCTCGGACTCATCGTGAGGAGCGCTTGAAGCGGGAGATCGTCAAACGCGGTCCTGGGCCATGGGCAGTCGCGATGAGCCCGTCAGGTGTGAGACCGCTGCAACTGCGACCCAACCCCGGGGACGGACCAGTCACGACCTGACATCGACCTTGCCCGGTGACGGCGGCGGCAAGTGAGAGCGCTGTCTCCTCAACGATCTGAGCCTGCACCCGTTCCCAGATTCTGGAGTCGGATTCATCTCCGGAGCGCTACCGTCCAGAGGCCCACCGCCGCGATCAAAGTCCGGCCCCTGACGCCCACCCGACGACGAGGAGTCCTTGCCCATATGTCGAGCAAGCGCACCCCGCACATCGACCCCAAGGGGGTGGAGATCGCCGAGACGATCCTGCTCCCCGGCGATCCGCTGCGGGCCAAATTCATCGCCGAGACCTTCCTCGACAATCCGCAGTGCTTCAACGAGGTTCGCGGAATGTTCGGCTTCACCGGCAGCTACCACGGCCGCACGATTTCGGTGATGGGGACCGGCATGGGTGTCCCCTCCATCGCGCTCTACAGCTACGAGCTGATCCACTTCTTCGACGTGAAGAACCTGATTCGGGTCGGCAGCTGCGGCAGCATTCAGGACGGCATCGAGCTCTATGACGTCATCATCGCCCAAGGCGCCTCGACGGACTCCAGCTACATCAACCAGTTCGACGTGCCGGGCACGTACGCGCCGCTGTCCTCCTACCGGCTGCTGGAGAAGGCCAAGCGCATCGCCGACGAGCGTGGCCAGCGCACCCACGTCGGCAACATCCTGTCCTCCGACATCTTCTACAACGCCGATCCCGATGCACTCGCGAAGTGGGCGAAGATGGGCATCCTGGCGGTCGAGATGGAGTCCGCCGGCCTGTTCGCCAATGCGGCCGCGGCCGGAGTGGACGCGCTGGGGATCTTCACCGTCAGCGACGTCATCTTCGCCGGCAAGCACACCACCCCCGAGGAACGTGAGACGGCGTTCACCACGATGATAGAGATCGCCCTGGAACTACCGTGACCGGCGGCGAGGGCGTCGACTCGAGGACCGGTCGGGCCCTGCATCCCAAGGCTGCCGTCCCAGTCCTGTTGTCGCTGTTCGTGTTCTCGCTGATCATGGACAACGGCTTCAAGCTCCTGTCCCCGTCGATCGCATCATCGCTGGGCCTGTCGGAGAACACGGTGAGCCTGCAGGCCACCCTGCCCGGCATCCTGATCGGCATCGGCGCCGTCGTGTACGCGGCACTGTCGGACTCCATCAGTATCCGCAAGCTGATGATCTTCGCCGTCATCATCATGGCGATCGGGTCGCTCATCGGCTTCGCACTGCAGGCCTCGTTCGCCGGGGTTCTGACCGGCCGCATCATTCAGACCTGCGGACTCGCCGCGGCCGAGACCCTGTACGTCATCTGGGCCACACGGCATTTCGAGGGGGCGGAGCAGAAGAAGTATCTGGGCTACAGCACGGCAGCCTTCCAGTTGTCGCTGTTGCTCGGCGCAGTCGGCAGCGGGTTCATCGCCACCTACATCGGGTGGACGGCATTCTTCCTGCTCAATCTCTTTGCCGTGCTGACCATTCCGTTCATCCTGAAGTACGTTCCCGCTGAGGACACCCGCCAGAGCCACGTGGACGTGTTCGGGGTGTTCCTGGTAGCGGTGATAGCCACCGGCATCGTGTTGTTCATGCAGAAGTTCAACTGGTGGTTCCTCCTGCCGGCGGTCGCCGGGATCGCCATATTCGGCTGGCACATCTCCACGCACCCGGACGCGTTGATCACCCGGGAGTTCTTCAGGAACCGGCGGTACACGATGATGCTCGCGGTCGTCTTCGTGGTCTACTCGGTCCAACTCGGCTATCAGTTCATCTTCCCGTTCATCATCCAGGGGATTTACGGCTGGAAGCTGTCGAATGTGGCTCTGCTCCTGGTCCCCGGCTACAGCGCCGCCGTGGTTGTCGGCGCGCTCAGCGGGAAGATCGCCGCACACCTGAGTTCCAGGCGCGCCATCGTCATCGCCATGGTCATGATCGCTGTGGCTCTGGCCATTCCCGCGTTCCTCGTCGGCGGTTGGGTCGGGACCTTTGCCATCTCGATGGTGCTGTTCGGTTCCGGCTTCGCCCTCATGTACGCCCCGCTGTTGTCGACCGCGATCCGCGACGTCCCAAGAGCGAAGGGCGGCATCGCGATTGGCTTCTACAACCTGATCATCAACATGGCGGTTCCCATCGGCATCGCCTTCGCCGCGAAACTGCGGAATCTGGGCCTGTCGCTGACCTCGTTCACCGGCCAGTCGCCCACGGAGGCCTCGTACGGATCGGTGCTGCTGATCCTCGCGATCATCACGGTGATCGCCCTGCTGCTGTACCGGATCTTCATCCGGGTGCTGGAACGCCAGGACGACGCCAACGCGGCGATGACGGGAGCCTGAGAGCGGCCCGCATCATGATGCGTTGATGCTATGATGCACTCGTGCGCACAACGGTGGATCTGCCCGAAGACCTGCACCGACAGGTGCGCGCCATCGCCCGCGATACCCACCGCACCTTCAGCGACACTGTGGCCGATCTGATGCGGCGTGGGCTGCACTCCGATGCTGCGGTAGCGGTGTCTCGCAGCCCGAGAACCGGCCTGCCGGTCGTCACACTCGGCACCGTGGTGACCACCGAGGACGTCCGGTCGCTGGACGACCAGGAGTGACGACGCTGCTGGACGCGAATGTGTTGATCGCACTGGTGGTGTCGGACCATGTCCATCATGACCCGGCAGAAAGCTGGTTCGCCCGACTGGACGGCCCGTTCGCTACCTGTCCGATCACCCAGGGCAGCCTTGTTCGACTTCTCATCAGACAGGGGCAGAACGCCGAGGACGCCCGAGCGGTCGTCATTGCCCTGACCCACAGCCCGCGGCATGAATTCTGGCCCGACAGCATCTCGTTGACCGATTTCGAACTCCAGGGCGTCATCGGCCACCGGCAGGTGACTGACTGCTACCTCGCCCACCTGGCGAGGGCCAACCAGGGCAGGCTTGCGACCTTCGACCACGGCCTGGTCTCACTGCATCCCGACATCGCCGAACTGGTCTCCACCGGCGTCTAGCCCGGATTTTGCACGGAATGTCGGCATAGCTGGGTGTTGATACGCGAAAGTGCCTGTCCTGCAACGGATAATCGGACTTGTCTAGGGCTCGATCGTCCAGCGGGAAGGCACCTCGCAAATGAAGGATATCGCGGCGG
>CAISDL010000017.1 GCA_903884065.1 uncultured Actinomycetes bacterium
CGCAACCCTGTTGTCGCCGCGGGAGTCCGAGGTCATCACGATGATGGCCGGCGGGCTGTCGGTGCCCGACATCGCTGCCCGCCTGCACCTGGCGCCGACGACCGTGCGCACTCACGTCCAGCGGCTGTACGAGAAGCTGGGAGTGTCCGACCGTGGTGCTGCGGTCGCCGAGGCGATGCGACGCCGCCTCGTCGAGTAAACGGGCCTCGTCGAGTGATCACACTGTTGGTGGCCCCCCCGCGCAGCGACCCTGAGGACGCCCACGAGACGATGATGGCTGCCGCCCAACACCGCCGCCGACCACATCAGCGTCCTGCAGCAGGCGCTGGCCTCGCTGCCCGCCCGGTGGCGCCCGGATCCCAGCTCAGAGGATGGACCGGCGGTGGTGGTGCGCTGTGACTCGGCCGGGGCCACCCATAAGTTCGCTCAGGCCTGCCGCGACACCGGGGTCGGGTTCTCCTTCGGGTTTCCCGTCGACGCCCGGGTCTGGGACGCCGTGGACACCCTCAACCTCGCTGATGGCTGGTACCCGGCCATCGACTCCGATGGGCAGATCCGGGACGGGGCGTGGGTGGCCGAGGCCACCGGTCTGGTCAACCTGTCCACCTGGCCTGCCGGGACCCGGCTTGTGCTGCGTAAAGAGCGTCCGCACCCCGGAGCCCAGCTGCGCTTCACCGACATCGACGGCATGCGGATCACCGCATTCATCACCGACGCCCCGCCCGGGGCCGTGCCCGGACAGCTGGCCGGCCTGGAACTGCGCCACCGCCAGCACGCCCGCGTCGAGGACCGCATCCGCCAGGCCAAAGCCGCCGGCCTGTCCAACCTGCCCTGCCACAGCTTCCAGTCCAACGCCGCCTGGCTCGAGATCATCCTGGCCGCCGCCGACCTGGTCGCCTGGGCCCAACTCATCGGATTCACCCACGCACCCGAGCTGGCCCGCGTCGAGATCGCGGCCTTCCGCTACCGAGTCCTGCACGTCGCCGCCCGCATCACCCGCGGCGCCCGCCAACTGCGCCTGCGTATCGACGCCACCTGACGCTGGGCAGAACCGATCGTCACCGCCTGGCAGCGCCTCCGCGCCGCCTTCCCCTGACCACCACAGCACCCCCTGACCACGACCGATCCGAAAGACCCCGGCCCCAGGAACGCCCGCCCACCCCGGCGACACGGGACAACCCAACACGCCATCAGGCCAAAATCGCTACCGCTCAGTGACTTTCACGGCTCAGCGCCCCCGAACCCCACCAGCGCGAAAAATCGAGGCTAGCGGCCCAGGGGCGCTGCGCTCCTCCGTGGTGGACGAAAATTCCTTGTCCGCTGCGGTTGGCGGGGTGGTTGCCTCCGACCAACTGCGAGGTGATGCTGAAGGTGTGTTTCGGTTGACCCCGGTCAGTCTATGTTGCCGCTGAGCCCGCAGGCTAGCGTGGGGCGGAGGGCACAACCTTGTCCACGGGAACCGTGGAATGTTGCCTTCGAGCACGAGTGTCAGATTCCTGTTTCACCCCGCCCTCCCCGAAACACTCTCCCCTGCAGCGGAATACGAGTGTCATGAGGAAGGGATGGGTGATGGATGTCGTGCACCCGCGGTGCGCGGGGATCGACTGCTCTAAGAAGGACGCGAAGGTCTGCGTTCGCATCCAGGGGCAGAGTGGACGCGCGAGGTCGGCGATGGTCAGCACGTGGGGTGCCACGACCGGGCAGATCCTTGCGCTGCGCGAGCACCTGATCGCGCAGAAGGTCAGTTGCGTGGTGATCGAGTCGACCAGCGACTACTGGAAGCCGTTCTACTACCTGCTCGACGACGGCTTGAACGTGGTCTTGGTCAACGCCGCGTCGGTGCGCAACCTGCCCGGCCGCAAGACCGATGTCTCGGATGCGGCGTGGCTGGCCGATCTGGGCGCCCACGGGCTGGTGAAGGCCTCCTTTGTTCCGCCTGCCCCGATCCGGGCGTTGCGGGATCTGACCCGCCTCGGTGGCCACCGAGATCACCGGGGTCTCCGGGCGGGCCATGCTCGAAGCGCTCATCGCCGGCCAACGCGACCCTGCCGCGCTGGCCGATCTGGCGCAGCGCCGGATGCGCTCGAAGATCCCCGCCCTCACCGAAGCGCTGAGGGGACGGTTCACCGAGCACCACGGGTTCATGGCCCGGCTGTTCCTGGATCGCATCGACACCCACAGCGCCGACATCACCCGCCTCGATGAGCGCATCGAGGCGGCGATGGAACCCTTTCGTCCCGCCCGGGACCTGCTGATCAGCATTCCCGGGTTCTCCCGCATCGTCGCCGAGGTCTTCATCGCCGAAACCGGCGGGAACATGAGCGTGTTCCCCTCCGCCGGGCACCTGGCCTCCTGGGCCGGGTTGTCCCCGGGATCCAACGAGTCCGCCGGACGGGTGAAGTCCACCAAGACCCGGCCCGGCAACCGCTACCTCAAAGGCGTCCTCGGCATCGCCGCGCTCTCGGCGGCCCGCTCGAAGAACACCTACTTCTCCGCCAAATACAAACGCATCGCCGCCCGCCGCGGACCCATGCGCGCCATCGTCGCCGTCGAACACGCCATGGTCATCGCCGCCTGGAACCTGCTCACCAACGGCGACTTCTACCGCGACCCCGGCGCCGACTACTACACCGCGCACGGACCAGACGCCGCCAAAACGCGCGCCGTCAACCAACTCCACGCCCTCGGCTACCGCGTCACCCTCGAACCACTCACCGAATCCGCCTAACCCGCCAACCCCACCGCTCACCAGTTGTGGTCACGTCAATTTCCGTGTCAGGGATAGCCGGGGTCGGTATTCTCCTAAACTACGGGGTGCCGTTGGCACCCGGAGTTCCGGGGCTGCCGCCCGAGCAGGCGCTACCACCAGCACCGCCGGCACCGCCGCTGCCAGGGCCGGCCGAGCCCGCACCTGTGCCCTTCGTGCCACCGTTGCCGCCGCCGACGCCGCCGACGCCGACGCCGATCCTCAGCCCGCCAGCGGTCACGGCGTAAACCGTGCCACCGTCGACATACAACCCGTAGACGTAGTCGTTACCCAGCCCGTCGGCGGTGGTGCGGTTGGTGAAGGTGGCCCCACCGTCGGTGGAGATGGCGGTCCGTTCGATCCGGGGTCGCTGCCGGCCGCTGTCGGCGGAGCATCCTTTTCCATCAAAGATCTTCGGGCCGTCGCGGTTGATCGCGACTCCGGCGGAGAAGGAGGTGCAGAAGCAGTGGGACGCATTACCAGCCTCGGCCGCCAGATCCGTTGGTACGTCGGCGCATTGATGGGCGACAACCACTATCAGCGGTACGTCGCACACCGTCGTCGCGCCCACCTCGGTGAGCCGGTGATCTCCGAGGCGGAGTACTGGCGGATGCGGCACCGGCAGGCGGATCTCAATCCGGGGGCGCGCTGCTGCTGATCGCGGCCCGGGCGTCTCGGATCAACAGCAGTAGGTGCAGCGGATCGGTCGGCGACGACTCGAAGCCG
>CAISDL010000018.1 GCA_903884065.1 uncultured Actinomycetes bacterium
ACACCGTCCTCGCGGTTGCGGGCGACCCGCACAACATCGTCACGAAACTCTCTGGGGTAGGGCCTTGGCACAACAACATCCTTCCAGCCCGCCCTCCCGGGCAAGCCATCTCAGATGTCACCTGTTCGTGCAGCACACCCGTAGTCGCCGACACGATCATGCGCACCATCGAGTTGGGGGTGACGATCACCGACGCCGCCGTCGATGAGAGGCAGACGACGATTTTCTGCACGCCGGTGGCTCGTGATCCGCGCTGCCCGGACTGCGGCCGCGACGGCACCTATCGCGACACCGTGACCCGCCCGCTGACCGATCTGCCGGTGGCCGGCTACCCGCTGGTGCTGCAGGTCGCTGTTCCCCGCTACCGCTGCACCACCATTGAGTGTGGGCGGGCGGTGTTCAACCAGGACCTGGGCATGCTGGCCGCCCCGCGCTCATCGACGACGCGCCGTTGTGCCCGGTATGTGTTGCGCCGGTTGATGATCGACCGCACCACCATCTCGGCGATCGCCGGCGAGCTCGGGGTGTCCTGGCATACCGTCAGCACGATCGCCATGCGCGCTGTGGCTGAGCTGATCGCGGCGGCCGGCCCCGATCGACTGACCGGGGTACGCCTCATCGGGGTCGACGAGCACCGCTGGGCGCCGAGACGCCGCGGCACCGCGGGGTTCGTCACCCTGATCATCGACCTCACCCCGGTTCACGACGGCACCGGCCCCGCGCGGCTGCTCGACCTCGTGCCGGGACGCTCCGCGGCCGCGCTGCGCACATGGTTGGCCGATCAGCCGCCGGCGTTCCGGGCGCAGGTCGAGGTGATCGCCATGGACGGCTTCGGCGGCTACAAGACCGCCGCAGCCGACGAACTGCCCGAAGCCACAGCGGTGATGGACCCCTTCCACGTCGTGGCCCTGGCCGGGGCCAAGCTCGACCTGATCCGCCAACGCATCCAACAGGCGACCTGCGGACACCGGGGCCGAACCGGCGATCCGCTCTACGGCGTGCGCCGCACCCTGCGCACCCGATACCCGCTGCTGACCAGCCGCCAACAGGCCCGCCTGGAAGCGGTGTTCGCCGACGACAACCATCTTGGCGTCATGGTCACCTGGAGCGTCTATCAGCGCATCATCGCCGCCTACGGTCATCCCAACCGACACCACGGCAAGACCATGATGACCACCATCATCGACTCCCTGCGCCATGGTGTGCCCGCGGCCCTCGAAGAACTCGCCCAACTCGGCCGCACCCTGCACCGACGCCGCCACGATGTGCTGGCCTTCTTCGACCACCACGCCTCCAACGGACCCACCGAAGCCATCAACGGCCGCCTGGAAGCACTGCGCCGCAACGCCCTTGGCTTCCGCAATCTCACCCACTACCGCTTGCGATCCCTGCTCCACAGCGGCGCACTCCATCAACTCGTCAACGCACTCTGAATTACGAAGAGCCGTTATAAGGCCCGAAGTCCGGGCAGATCGCTCTTGTTCCCGCGATCGCCGGTCGAGACTGAGCAGATCGGCTCTACAAGAGCCTTTCCGTGGACATAAACGATGAATAAACGATGACCCGGGGCGCCGAGAGGCGTAGCACTAGGAAGAAACCGGATCTACCAGGAACTAGTAGGGCGGGTCGGACTTGAACCGACGACTAACGGAATAGCGGACGATGGTTCTCAACAAAGTGGAAATATTACCATTAGATCCTGTGCCAGAATGTATTTCGTCATTTCGAGGACCTATAACTTCCGTGCGATTCCGGTGGATTCCTGGTCATATTCGATGAATAAACGATGACTAGATCAGGACTCCTCGACCACTGGATGTCCAGCAGTGGACGGCCCGCCGGCTCCCGACGTGATTACTCGATCCTGTGCACACCAACGAAGTCCGCAAGATTGGCCACGTCGCGATTCCGGTCATAGGCGCGCAGAAGTTCGATATAGCGCGTTTTGTCGAGATCCCATTCGTACTGAACCTCGGTGGGATCTTGGACTGCCGCGAACACAAGGTCAGCGAGAAACCTTGTGGTGCGACCGTTCCCGTCCGCGAACGGATGGACTCGCACGGTCTCGGCGTGCACCACGATTCCCAGCTGTCGAGGCGTCCAGTCATCGGTGTGGTTCCAGCGGTAGGAGATGGCCTGGAGCGCATTACGCAGTTCAACGGCAATCTGCTCCGGCGCGACGCCGATATTGACCTCTGTCCGTCGCCACCGCCCAGCCCAGTTCCACACGGGACCGAACAGCCGCACGTGGAGGCCACGGACGAAGTAGTCGCTAAGAATCTCATCGAGCGGCAATGAACCGTCGATAGCCGCTGGCATCAACTCGTCGGTCACGCGGTCCTGCAACCCTTGCTCTAGGTCGTATACGGCCGCCCGAGTGACGGGCTCACCCAAAACGACGACGACCTCGGGAAGCAGCGCGGCCAACTCGTCATGCGGAAGTGGAGTCTGACCGTAGCCGGGTGTCAGCGACATCAATGCCCAGGCGGCTGCTGCTCTGAAATGTAGGCCGCAACGGTGGCTGGCCGAATGTAACCCGCAGGCACGACCCGACCCTCTAATTTGGCCGAGGACTTTGTAGCGCGCACCCCCGCCTTCTTGACGGCAGCTTTTGTCACGACCACCTTCTTAGCGGACTGGCGGTCCATAATTACACCTCCAAACCAAACCGTAGACGTGGCCCTAATCCTACGGCCAAACCGCAAACCTTGAACAGGGCAACGATGGAGCGCAGGAGGCAGAATCGGCGACGATGCGTTCGATCGCCTCGAAATCATCGGTGTTGAGGCGGGCCCGGAGCACCTGCCGCGGGCGCGGTTGGGCTGGCTAACCTTGGTGTGTGCCGGGGCTGGGGTCGTGATCCTAGTCGGCCTCGATGGCTTCGGGCCCCGACCCGATCTATGGTGCCGGATAGACGGTAGCGCTCCGGTCGACGTCCTTGATCAGCGCCGGCCAATCGCGGTAATCCAGCGTGAATCCGTCTTGGTAACAGCGGACTCCGGTTCGAACAGTCTCGACGATGTCCATCGCGACTTGATAAAACTCGTCATAGCGCGGGTCGTCCATCTCGATGTCCAGTTCGCCGCTGTTCTCGCTTTCGTAGGACGCGAAGTAGCGGCAGACGTAACTCTCACCGTCGGGGAACTCGACCAGATAACGGGTGCCGGGATGGTTGTCGTTGTATTCCTCGAGGACTCCGAACTGGAATTCCTCCTCGGGATGGAAGTAAGTCATCGCGACTTCTCCTTATCGGGTGTGGTGAAAGCATGCACTAGAGCACCGACACCTCGATCGGACCGTTATCGGGCCCGAAGTCCGGCCAGATCGCTCCTGTTCCCGCGATCGCCGGTCGAGACCGAATAGATCGGC
>CAISDL010000019.1 GCA_903884065.1 uncultured Actinomycetes bacterium
CGCCCGGTCGACGGCCTCCAGATCGGCCAGCTGCGCCGAGCCCGACGCCCGGGCTGCGGCCAGTTCTTCGGCGAGGTGGAGTCGGTTGTAGTGGTCGCTGCCGGGGTCGGTCCCATCCCCGGTGGGCATGCCGGGGTGGTTGCCGATGGTGTGGTCGCGGCGGTAGAGCAGGTCGCGGTCTTCGCGGGACAGCTGCTGCCACAGGTCGTGGAACTCTCGGGGGTCCTCGGGCAGCGGGCCGGCCAGGGCGTGGCGCAGCTGGGCGTCGCTGGCGTGCAGGGACGGTGGCAGAGGGGTGGAGCCGTCGGCCAGGTGGATGGCGGCGGCCAGTGCGAGGTCGATCGAATCAGCCTGTTCGACAAGCGCATTGAGTCGGGCCTGCAGCGGCGGAATGGCGTCCTGGAGCAGTCGGCGGGTGTGCCGGCTGCCGGGGATCGGCACGATGCCGTTGGTTGAGGGGTCGACCTCCAGCCCCCACCCGGCGGCGTCGGACGTCAGTCGGGCCAGATCGGACTGGATCTCCTCGATGCTGTCGGCGGCCCGGCGGGCGGCGTCGGCGACCACCAGCGCCTCGTTGCCGTGGGAGTCCAGATCCGCCCGGGTACGCCCGATCGCCTCCCGTGCCGCGGCCGCGGCATGCCCGCCCCAGGAGGTGAAGCACGGCAGGGTGGCCAGGCCGTCGGCGGCGTCGAAGGCTGCCTGGGCGCGACTGCTGGCGGCGTGGAACACCTCGCGCACGTCGCCGGCGTCCCAGCGTTCGATGTCGGCGACCGTCAGGCTCACGACAAGCCGGCCTCTAGTACCCCAGCGCCTGCGCGCTGCGCTGCTCGTGGTCCCGGAACTCGCTCGCGGTGGTGTGCAGGGCCTGGGAGTGATCGCTGAGCCGGGTCAGCAGCGCCCGGCTGTCGCGGGCCCACGTCGCGGCCATCTGGGCCAGTGCGGCCGCGGAGCGCCCCTGCCAGCCGGGCTGGGCGGCATCGATGCGGCCGTCGGCGGTGGCGTGGGCCACGGCCACGTCCTCACCGTGGCCGGTGACCGCCACCCCGGCGGCCGCCAGGTCCTCGATGTTCACCCGAAGCGACATGCCCGCCCTTTCTCACGCTGCCGCGTCATGGATAGCAGCAAACGATCGAACGGCGCCAGTCACCCGCTATTTGGCGGAGTCGAACTTGCCCATCGCCTCGTCGAGGCGCTGCAGCGCGGCCCCGTACTGGGCGAAGTTTCCGCTGCGCTGGGCGTCGCGGACCGCACCCATGGCCGACTGGATCTCCTGCATGGCGGCGGCCTTGGCGGGCGAGAGGGTCATTCCGCCCGGCGGCAGCGCCGCAACCGGCGGCGTGGGCACTTCGGCGACCTGGGCGGGCACCGCCGCCGCCGCGGCGCCGTCGGCGGCCGGCTTGCCGCCCGGGGCCGGGGCCGGACCGGTGGCGGTGGCTCCCGCGCCGGCGCCGAAGATGCCGTCGAGGGCCTGGCTGACGGTGGGCCCGTAGCCGACCTTGTCGTTGTACATCATCGCCACCCGGATCAGGCGCGGGTAGGACGATGCGGCGTCGCTGCTGCCCGGTGAGGCGTAGACCGGTGCCACGTACAGCAGCCCGCCCTGGCCGACCGGCAGGGTCAGCAGGTTGCCCCAGCGGATGCGGTTCTGGTTGTCGCGGCCGATCACGCCGAGGTCCTGGGAGACCGCGGTGTCGGTGCTGATCGCGTTGAACGCCAGCTTGGGGCCGTTAACCTGACCGGGGATGGTCAGCACGGTGATCTTGCCGTAGGTGTCCGGATCCGAGCTGGCGGAGATGTAGGCCGCCAGGAAGTCCCGGCGGAACCGGTTCATCGCGCTGGTCAGCTGGAACGAGCTCGAATTGTCATTGCGGGCAAGGTCTTTGGCGACGATGTAGTACGGCGGCTGGAAGCTGCTGGCCGTCGGGTTGGGGTCCAGCGGCACGTCCCAGAAGTCCGAGGTGGAGAAGAACGTCACCGGGTCGTCGACGTGGTACTTGGCCAGCAGCGCCCGCTGCACCTTGAACAGGTCCTCCGGGTAGCGCAGGTGCGCGGCCAACTCGGGGGTGATGTCGCTCTTGGGCTTGATCGTGTTCGGGAAGGTCTTCATCCAGGCCGTCAGGACGGGGTCCTTGTCGTCCTGGGCATACAGCGTCACGGTGCCGTCGTAGGCGTCGACGGTGGCCTTCACCGAGTTGCGGATGTAGGACACCTGCTTGTCGGGCAGCAGCCGGTTGACGGCCGCCCCGGTGGAGTCCGCCGTCGCCGAACTCAAGCTGGTCAGCTGGGAGTACGGGTAGTTGTCCAGGGTGGTGTAGCCGTCGAGGATCCACACCATCCGCTTGCTGACGATCGCCGGGTAGACGGTGGAGTCGGTGGTCAGCCACGGGGCCACGGCCTTCACCCGCTCGGCCGGGTCGCGGTTGAACAGGATCTTGGAATTGGAGCCGATGACGTTGGAGAACAAGAAGTTCCGCTCGGCGAACTTGGCGGCGAACACCGCCCGGGCCAGCCAGTTGCCGACCGACACCCCTCCCCCGCCGGTGTAGGTGTAGTTCTTGGTCTCGGTGTTGGTCTCGTAGTCGTACTCGCGGTCGGTGCCGTTCTTGCCGACGATCGCGTAGTCGTCGGCCGCGGAGGCGATCACCGGGCCGAAGTAGACCCGCGGCTGATCCAGCGGCGCCGGCCCGGGTGAGACGACGGTGCCGTTGGCGCCGACGACGCTGGCCAGGAACTCGGGGTAGCCGCCGTTCTGGTTGGGGTCGTTGGCGACTCCGCGCACGGTGTTGGCCGGGGAGGCGATGAACCCGTTGCCGTGGGTGTAGACGGTGTGCCGGTTGATCCAGTCGCGCTGGTTGTCGATGAGCCGCGCGGGGTTGAGTTCGCGGGCGGCCACCACGAAGTCGCGCAGACTGCCGTCGCCGCTCTGGTAGCGGTCGATGGAGAGCTGGTCGGGGAAGAAGTAGAAGTTCTTGCCCTGCTGGAACTGGGTGAACGCCGGGCTGATGATCGTCGGGTCCAGCAGGCGGATGTTGGAGGTGGTGGACCGGTCGGCGGCCACCTGCGCGGCGTTGGTGGGCGCGTTGCCGGTGTAGTCGCGGTAGGTGACGGTGTCCTGGGTCAGCCCGTAGGCCTGCCGGGTGGCGCTGATGCTTCGCGAGATGTACTCGCTCTCCTTCTGCGCCGCATTGGGTTTGACGCTGAACTGCTCGACGATCATCGGCCAGCCGGCGCCGATGATCAGCGAGCTCAGCAGCAGCAGCACCAGGCCGATGGCCGGGATGCGCAGATCGCGCAGGAACAGCGCGGAGAACACCGCCGCCGCGCAGATCAGCGCGATCGCCATCAGGATCAGCTTGGCCGGCAGCACCGCGTTGATGTCGGTGTAGCCGGCGCCGGTGAACGGTTTGGCCATCCGGGTGTGGCTGAGCAGTTCGAAGCGGTCCAGCCAGTAGGCCGCCGCCTTGAACAGCACCAGCGTCCCGAGCAGGGAGATCAGCTGGATGCGGGCCGCGCGGCTGACCGCGCCGACCCCGGCCGACAGCCGGATGCCGCCGAAGATGTAGTGCGTCACCAGGTTCGCCAGGAACGCCAGGAACAGCGCGACGAACAGGAACGACAGCACCAGCCGGTAGAACGGCAGCTGGAAGGCGTAGAAGCCGAGATCCTTGCCGAACTGCGGGTCGGCGACGCCGAAGCTGCCGCCGTGCAGGAACAGCTGCACCTGCGGCCAGTAGCTCTGTGCGATCAGCCCGGCCAGCACGCCGACGACCGCGGGCACCCCGAAGCCGAACGTGCGGAGCCGGCCCATGACCGCCATCCGGTAGCGGGCCACCGGATCGTTGGGTCCGGTGATCGGCACGAACACCGGCCGGGTGCGATACGCCAGCACCAGGCCCGCGTAGACGATGGCACCGAAGACCAGGGCGGTGACCAGGAAGACGATCAGCCGGGTGAACAGCACCGTGGTGAACACCGAGCGGTAGCCCAGTTCGCCGAACCACAGCCAGTCGACGTAGGTGTCGATGAAGCGCGGGCCGATCAGCAGCACCGCGACGACGGCGGTCGCCACGACGAGCATGATCCGGCTGCGACGCGTCAGCGCCGGCATTCTGGCGGGCGGGCGGACGCTCACTGGCGGCCTCCGCGACGTCTTGTCACAGGCACGCGGCCAACTCTACGCAGTCAGCACCTGGGCGGCTCTCCGCCCGAGGTCAACGTCTTGAGCGCATCGACGGTCTGGGTCAGGTTCTCGGCCTTGATGAGTTCCATGGAGTTGGCGGCCACCGTGCGGGCCTCGTCGCAATTGTCGGCGGGCACCAGGAACACCGACGCGCCGGCCTGCTGGGCGCTGTACATCTTGTGGATGATGCCGCCGATCGGGCCGACGGTGCCGTCCGGGCCGATGGTGCCGGTGCCCGCGATGAACTTCGCCCCGTTGAGATCGCCGGTGGTCAGCTTGTCGACGACGGCCAGGCTGAACATCAGCCCGGCCGACGGGCCGCCGATGTTGGCGAGGTTGAAGTCGACGGTGAACGGCGCCCAGGGGGCGTCCTGCACGGCGACGCCGAGGTAGCCGTAGTCGCGGTCGTCGTTCTTTCCCAGGGTGATCTTCGCGGTGCCGGGCGCGGAGTTCTTGCGGCGGTAGTCGATGACGATCTCCTGGCCCGGCTTGGTGGCCTTGAGCAGCGTGGTGAACGACTCGATGGTGGGGGTCTTGGTGCCGTTGACGGCGTCGAGGGCGTCACCGAGTTGCAGCTTGCCCACCGACGGGCCGGGCTCGGTGATCTTCTCGACGGTGACGGCCTTGGGGAACTTCAGGTAGTTCAGGGCGGCGTATTCGGCGTTGTCCTCGGAGCGGTGGAAATCGGCGTCCTGGGATTTCTGGATGTCGTCGCGGGACTTCTCCGGCGGGAACACCAGGTCGCGGGGAACCAACTGGTCGTCGCCGGAGCCCCAGAACGCCAGCGCCTGGCCCAGCGTCAGGCCGTCGCGCTGGGAGACCGTCGTCATGTTCAGGTGCCCGGAGGTGGGCTTGACCGGGGTGCCCTCGATGGCGACCACCGGCTTGCCCTCGACCTCGCCGAGGGTGTCGAACGTCGGGCCCGGACCCAGCGCCACATACGGCACCGGCACGGCGGCCAGCAGCACGCCGAAGATGACGATCGGCACCAGTGCGACCACCATCGTCAGAATCCGCCTGTTCACGCCCCACAGGGTAGTCGGCGGCAGTTCTCCGCCCGAGCGCGACGATCAAGCGGCGCCAGCCGCGTTGAGGAGCGCGGCAGTTCTCCGACAGCGTGCTCACCCGTCGGCCGGGGTGGGTACGGTGAGTGGATGGCTGACGTGCCGTTTGGCTTCTCCTCCGGCGACGACCCCGACAAGCGCGACAAGGGCGAAGGCCCCGGTGGTGCGAACCCGTTCGGTTTCGGCGGCGGTGACTTCAACCCGGGCGACCTGGGCCAGATCTTCAGCAAGCTCGGCGAGATGTTCAGCGGCGCGGGGTCGGCGATGGCCGCCGGCGGCGGCGGCGCGGTGAACTACGACCTGGCCCGCAAGCTGGCCTCGAGTTCCATCGGGTTCACCGCCCCGGTGTCGGAGTCCACCACCAAGGCCGTCGCCGACGCGGTGCACCTGGCCGACACCTGGCTCGACGGCGCCACCTCGCTGCCGGCCGGGGCGACGCGCTCGGCCGCCTGGACGCCGCAGGACTGGGTGGACAACACCATGGAGACCTGGAAGCGGCTGTGCGACCCGATGGCCGAACAGATGTCGTCGGTGTGGTCGACGACGCTGCCCGAGGAAGCCAAGGCGATGGCCGGGCCGCTGATGGCGATGATGACCCAGATGGGCTCGATGGCCTTCGGCTCGCAGCTGGGCCAGGCGCTGGGCCGGTTGTCGCGAGAGGTGTTGACCTCCACCGACATCGGGCTTCCGTTGGGGCCCAAGGGGGTGGCCGCGCTGATGCCGGCCGCCATCGAGGAACTCTCCGAGGGGCTGGAGAACCCGCGCAGCGAGATCCTGACCTTCCTGGCCGCCCGCGAGGCCGCGCATCACCGCCTGTTCAGCCATGTGCCGTGGCTGTCGGGTCAGTTGCTGGGCGCGGTGGAGGCCTACGCCAAGGGCATGAAGGTCGACATGAGCGGGATGGAGCAGCTGGCCGCCGGGATCGACCCCGCCTCGCTGATGGACCCCTCGAAGATGGAAGAGCTTCTGGCCCAAGCCAATCTCGAGGGGGGCATGTTCGAACCCAAGGCCACCCCGGAGCAGACGGCCGCCCTGGAGCGGCTGGAGACCATGCTGGCGCTGGTGGAGGGCTGGGTGTCGACGGTGGTCGTGGCCGCCCTGGGCGACCGGATTCCCGGGACGACGGCGCTGGCGGAGATGCTTCGGCGCCGCCGGGCCACCGCCGGGCCGGCCGAGCAGACCTTCGCCACCCTGGTGGGCCTGGAGTTGCGGCCGCGCAAGATGCGCGAGGCCGCGGTGCTGTGGGAGCGGCTGACCGAGGCCGCCGGGATCGACGCCCGCGACGCGGTGTGGCAGCACCCCGACCTGCTGCCGTCCTCGGCGGACCTCGACGAGCCGGCCGGTTTCATCGACCGGGTGATCGGCGGGGACGTCGGCGGCATCGACATCGACGCGGTGATCGCCGAGTTCGAGAAGGACGTGCACGAGTCGGGTTCGGATGAGCCCGAGGGGCCTGTGGATAGCTGAGTCGCGGGCGCGCTCCCCGGTGACACAGTCAGCCGGTGCGGTTTGCGCTTGATCCGGCGATGCCGGTGCTGCTGCGCCCCGACGGGGCCGTACAGATCGGGTGGGATCCGCGTCGCGCGGTATTGATCAGTCCGCCAACGGGTTTGACGCCCGCGGGCCTGGCCGCCGTGCTGCGGGCACTGAGCGCGCCGATGCCCCTTTCCGCGGCGCGGCGGCTGGCCGGAACCCACGGCCTTCGCGACACCGGCACCTTCGACGCCCTGCTGGAGGACCTGGTGGCGGCCGGGGTATTGCGCGACGAGGGCGGGGACTGCGGCGGTCGGGCGCTGTCGATCCGGGTGCACGGCGGCGGCCCGCTGGCCGAGCTGCTGGTCGAGGGGTTGCGCTGTTCGGGGGCGCGGGTGGGCCAGACCAGTCACGCCAACGTCGCCGGGGCGCCCGCCGGGGTGGATCTGGTGGTGCTGGCCGACAACCTGGCCGCCGATCCGCGGCTGGTGCGCGATCTTCAGTGCGCCGGGGTGCCGCACCTGCCGGTGCGGGTGCGCGACGGCACCGGGGTGGTGGGCCCGCTGGTGATCCCCGGGCTGAGCAGCTGCCTCGTCTGTGCCGACCTGCACCGCACCGACCGCGACCCGGCCTGGCCGGCGCTGGCCGCCCAGCTGCGCGAGGTGGTGGGCGTCGCCGATCGCCCGGCGCTGCTGGCCACGGCGGCGCTGGCGCTGAGCCAGGTCCAGCAGATCATCGCCGCGGCGCGGGGTGTCGGCACCGCCGCTTGCCCGGTGGCTCCCCCGGCGACGCTCAACGCCACGGTCGAGGTCGACGTCGCCTCACAGACCATCCGGGCCCGGCGCTGGAGTCGTCATCCGCTGTGCGGTTGCTGGCCGGGCAGCTTCTAAATTTAAGTCTGCGCTAGACCTTTTTTTGGGTCTATATTCGACGGATGAGGATCCTGCCGATATCCCAGGTGAAGAGCAAGATCAACGAGTACGTCGATGCCGTCTCAGAGACGCGTGACCAGATCACCATCACGAAAAACGGCACGCCGGCCGCGGTGCTGATCGGTGTCGAGGAATGGGAGTCGATTCAAGAGACACTGCATTGGCTGTCGCAGCCCGGCATCCTCGAGTCGATCAGTCAGTCCGAGGCTGACGTCACTGCCGGGCGCACGTACGGCGAGGACGAGATCCGGTCCGCCTATCAGGTTCCCCAGAGACCGCACTGACGTGAGCCCCGCCGATGACGGCTACCGGACCCGGTTCACCGCCACGGCCCGCCGCGACCTCGATAAGCCCCCGCCGCGCATACTGAGTGCGGTCATCGCGTTCGCCTTCGGCGATCTCGCGCGACACCCCCGACGAGTCGGCAAGCCGCTCGGAAGGGAACTGACCGGCCAGTACAGCGCACGGCGCGGCCCTTACCGCCTGCTCTACCGCATCGACGACCCAGCGGCGACCGTCTGGGTCCACCGCGTCGAGCACCGCTCGGACGCATACCGGCGGACCTGACCATTCGACTACCGGCACGCGCCGCCTCCGCCTGGAACCACTCATACTTGTGCCCACCTCTGAGCGACAACAGCCGACGTGTCGGTGCCGGGTGCGACGGTGCCACCATGAATGAGAGCCCAGTATTCGTGCTGCGCGGCATTGAGCTGCGCTATGCCCTGGTCCGGCTCGTCGAACTCATCGGCCCCGCGACCATCCCCGAACTCGTCGAGGGATTACAGAGGTGGGGATTCGCCGTCGAGGGACGGCCGTCCAAGACGGTCTCGGACGCCCTGCGGTGGGAGCGGCAGCGGGACAGGGTCCGTCGCCGGGGCCGGGGCCTGTACACAGCCGGGGCGATGCCGCGCTCCACCGAGCACCGGATCATCTGGCGGGTGGTCGCGATGCGCGAGGAGGCAGCGGCGTTGTCGCTCGGAGGTGGGCAAAAGTATTAGTGGTTCCGGACGGGGGCGCCGCCGTCACCCAGTGGTGCCCGCGACATTGACCTACCAGGCTGTTCGGGGATGATGGAACACGTGGCTGATGACATCAAGCGCGGGAGTGCCCGCCGCAACGCCAAGCTGGCCAGCATTCCGGTCGGCATTGCGGGGCGGGCCGCCCTGGGCGCAGCCAAGCGACTAACCGGCAAGTCCAAGGACGACGTCAACGCCGAACTCATGGAAAAGGCCGCCAACCAGCTGTTTTCCGTGCTGGGCGAGCTCAAGGGCGGGGCCATGAAGGTAGGCCAGGCGCTCTCGGTTCTTGAGGCGGCCATCCCCGAGGAGTTCGGCGAGCCCTACCGCGAGGCGCTGACCAAGCTGCAGAAGGACGCCCCACCGCTGGCCGCGGCCAAGGTGCACCGGATGCTCGACGCGCAACTGGGCACCACCTGGCGTGACCGGTTCAGTTCCTTCGACGACGACCCGGTGGCCTCGGCCAGCATCGGGCAGGTCCACCGAGCAGTCTGGCGCGACGGGCGAGACGTCGCCGTCAAGATCCAGTACCCCGGCGCCGACGAGGCGCTTCGCGCCGACCTCAAGACCATGCGACGGCTCACCAGTGTGCTCCGGCAACTAGCCCCCGGCGCGGACGTGCAGGCGGTGGTCGACGAACTCGTCGAGCGCACCGAGATGGAACTGGACTACCGCCTGGAGGCCAACAACCAGCGGGCGTTCGCCAAGGCCTACGAGGGTCATCCGCACTTCGCGATCCCGCACGTCGTCGGCAGCGCGCCGAAGGTGGTCGTCAGCGAGTGGATCGAGGGCAAGCCGCTGGCGGAGATCATCCGCGCCGGCTCCCAGGATGAGCGCGACCTCTGCGGCACAAGGCTTTTCGAGCTGACGTTCGACGCCCCCGCCCGGGTCGGCATGATGCACGGCGACGCCCACCCCGGGAACTTCATGCTCAGGGACGACGGCCGGATGGTCGTGATCGACTTCGGCGCGGTGGCCCCGCTGCCCGAGGGCCTGCCGATCGAGATGGGCATGATGATCCGGCTGGCCATGGAACGCAATTACGACCTGCTGATGCCGACCATGGAGAAGGTGGGCTTCGTTCAGAAGGGTGAGCAGGTCTCGGTCGCCGACATCGACGAGATGCTGGCCCAGTACGTCGAGCCCGTCGAGGTGCCGGTGTTCCACTACACCCGCAAGTGGCTGCAGAAGCATGCGGCGTCCAACATGGAACGCACCCCGCAGAACCTGAAGATGGCCCGCCAGATGGACCTGCCTGCCGGGTTGGCGATCCCGCTGCGCGTGATCGCCTCCAACGTCGCGATCTCGTGTCAGCTGGATTGCTACGTGGGCGTCCGGGAAATGGCCGAGCGGCTGATTCCGGGGTTCGCCGAGCCCGAACCGGTGATCTGAGCCCGCACCTGTTGACATCGTTGATATCGCGAGGTGTTGACAAGGACTTCGATCTGATCGAGAAGATCACCGGCCAAGCCATCGAACGATTGCACCTCTGACCGACCGTTCGACCCGATCGTCCGAACCGGTGATGTAACTTTCGCCCATGAATCGGCGACTGGTCGGGGGCGTGCTCCTCGCGCTGCTGAGTGCGGCACTGCTCGTTGTCATCTGGCCGACGTTCGGCAACCTGTGGTGGCTGACCTTCGTGGCGTTCGTGCCGATGTATGTCGCGCAGTACCGGGTGCTGCCGCGGCGGTGGAGTGCGGTGGCGGTGGCCATCGCGTTCGGCGCCTACTACTTCGCATTGTTCCTGCACGCCGGGTCGGTGCTCTCGATCGGCCCGATCATCGGGATCGGCCTCGGCGCGGCGGTCGTCGGCTTCGGGATCGGAATGTTCCTGCGGCCCTTCGCCGAACGCAGCAACTACCGCTGGTTCGTCGTGCAGCTTCCGCTGATCTGGGTGGCCATCGACCTGTTCGTCCAGAACAACGAGATCTTCGGCACCTACATGTGGATCGCCTACCGACTGGCCCCGGTCCCGGAGTTGGTGCAGCCGATCAGCATCACCGGCACGCCGGCGCTGAGCCTGCTGATCCACGTCGTCAACG
>CAISDL010000020.1 GCA_903884065.1 uncultured Actinomycetes bacterium
AGTGCCGGGCGGGTCGAGGACCGCTGCCTCGAAGAGATTCGGCGCTGGCTGGCTGACTTTCTTCACGAGTGATTGCCCGCTTGCGCACCTGAGCGGGTTCGATTCCTGGAAGCTCCACCAGACAAGCAGGCCAGGCCGAAAGGTCCAGCCTGCCTTGTATCTTGACCTGGTGAGGGGGACCCATTTGGTGGTCCAGGCGCTATGCGGCTTGGGGTTGGTGGGTCGTCATCTAGCTTAGCTTCGATCTGTGGATCAAAAGGGTGGCAGGCACAGTAGGTCCGGTCCGCGTCACCAGCAGCTCGCCGGGGTCTCTCAACCTGGTTGGCCGGCGCCCACAACGCTCAACCGTCGAACGCTACCCAGTGGGGCCGGCCGCAGGGATCGGTGAAGTTACTGCACCCGCCGATCCCGGTGCGCCAACCTCCGACCGAAACTGACCACCGACATGCTGGAGCGAACGTCGACGGACTACGCGCCGTGGTACCTCCTGCCCTGCGACAAGAAGTGGTACGCGCGGATGGCGGTCAACGAACTGCTGAACGAAGCTCTGAAGGCGCTGGATCTGTCGTGGCCGCCGGCCGACTTCGACCTCGAGGCGGAGCGGGCCAGGGTCGCCGCCCTCTAGTTGAAGGCCCCCGTCCTCAGATCGAGGCGGGGCCCGTGCATGCAGGAATCGGGGTTTACCGGTTTATCTGATCAGTGATCTTTATCTGATCAACGAGCGCATCAAAAGCTTGGTCCCGTTTTTCCATCAGGCTCTGAAGCCGGATCATGTCCATCTGGAAGGTAGAAGACAGGTTCGCTCGCTCATCCGGATCATCAGTCTGGCCGATTAACTCGTTGACCCTCACCAGTTGCTCCCTCTGAGCTTCGATCTGAGCATCGAGTTGCGACACTCTTGCGATCGCCACTGACCAAAGCATGGACTCCAGGTCCAAGCCCTCAAAGCTCAGGTCGGTGACGTTTCCGCCACAACCTCCGCCGGTGCTGCTGGCTCCTGCGGTGCTTTTGGCGCTTGCGGCGGCGCCCGGGTTTCGGCCGCAAGCGTTGGGCACACCGATAGGGACCAGCGACTGGCGGCTGGCGAAGGGCTGCAGCAGGTTGAATCCGGGGTCGGTGACCGCGACAGTGAACTTGTCGATGCCCGCAAAGTTCGCGCCGGGGGTGTAGGTGTAGATGCCGTCCGCGGCGATCTGCACGGTGCCGTACTGCGGGGCCTGGGCCAGGCTATAGATCAGTACATCGCCCTCGGGATCGACCGCGCCCACCGTCCCCACGTACTGCCCGGTGGAGGTTTCCAGGTACTTACGGGGCACGGCGGTCGGCAGTTGGTTGAACAGCGTGCGGCGCACCAGCAACAGCGCACCGGAGATCAGATCGCGGGCCGGGCTGGCGGGCAGGTCTGACAACCACATTGCCGTCGAGTCGAACAGGTTCGTGATCGCGGTATTGAGGGCCTGCATCACCGGGGGCGTGGCGGGCTGCACCGCTGCGGCGGCAGCGAACGTCGCCGCCGTGCCGGTCACCGCCGTGCCGGTCACCGCCGTGCCGGTCACCGCCGTGCCGGTCGCCGCCGCCGATGGGGGCAGCCCCACGAGCACACCGACGGTCGCGGGTGCCACCCCTGCCGGAGCGACACCCGCCGCCGGTGCTGCGGCCGCGCCGTTCACTGACCCAGGGCGGCTGACCATGACTGCCGAACCCGCACTGCCTGCCGCGGACAGCGCCGAGCGGGTAGCCCGGCGCGAGGCCGACGCCGGTGAACCCGTCGCGTCGCCCCCCCGGGCAATGTTCGCTTCGAGCAACGCGTCGCCCCGCCGGGCAGTGGTCGTCTCGACCGGCGCGGTGATGGTGGTCGGGGAATCCGTCGCCGCCGATGGGGCAGGCTGTACCGAAGCCGAAGCCGAAGCCGTCGCTGGTCCTACTGGGGCGCTGATCACCGCGCCAGGATCGGTGCTGCCGACCGACGGGGCAGTGTGGCCGGGTGTTGCCACCGACGGCACCGGGCCCGAAACCCGGGCCGCCCGAGAAGCGGACCCCGCACTGCCCCCACGCGCGGCCACCGACGGGCCACCATCGCGGCCCGCCGATCCCGACCCCGCGGATGGCGAATCCGCCTGCGATGACGAGGAATCCCCGCGACCACCATCGGCGTGGGCGACCCCCGCACCCGCGGTCAGCACCACCCCTACACCCACCGCGCCGGCCCCGAGCCAGGCATAGGGCTGCCGGCGGCCACGCCCTTTACCGGCCCGCCCGCTCCCACGGCTGGGCTGTCCCGGGCTTTCACAGTGCTGCGTCATGTACGAATTCCTGCCAGCTGTAATGGGGGCTACGGTGGCGGCGACATGGGCACCACACGCTCAACTATCGCACGTTACCCAGTGGGGCCGGCCCCAGGGATCGGTGAAATTACTGCATTTCCTGCACTGCCGCGCATACTGCACGTCATGCCGGGGGTCGAGAATCTACTGGGCCGGCAACCCGAGTTGGCCCAGCTCAGTGGGATGCTGACCGAGACCACCGGGTGTGCGGTTGCACAGCGTGCGGTGCACGAGCACGACCTGACTCAGCGCATTGTCGGGGCCTTCTTCGCAAAACCATCGTGGCGCCAGGCTTTTACAGGACGGTGCCAGGCGCACCCGCTTGTGGTCCAGCCGCTACGCGACATGGTGGTGGGTCGCGGCCCACTGGATGCCGAACTCGTGTGGTGAGTTCACTGTGGGCGGTGTGGGGCCGGTTGGCGTTGTAATCGCAGCGCCAGTCCTCGATGATCACCCGGGCTTCCAGGAGCGAGTCGAAGCGCCACCCGTTGAGCAGCTCGTCACGAAGGCGGCCGTTGAACGATTCGATCCAGGCGTTCTGCCATGGCGAGCCGGGGTCGATGAATAGCGAAGCGACGCCGGTGAATCGGCACCAGTCGTTCACGGCGTGGGCCACGAACTCCGGCCCGTTATCGAAGCGCACATAGG
>CAISDL010000021.1 GCA_903884065.1 uncultured Actinomycetes bacterium
CGGCGACAGGTTGGTGCGGTAATGCATCCGTGTTGAGTTGTGCCACACGAAGAACGGCGTCTCGGCGTCGACCGCGTCGCGGATGAATCGCTTGGACTCGTCGAGGAATTCGCGGTCCAGGGTGCGTTGGCGTTCCTGGCCGAACGGCCCGTTGTCCTCGATGCGCTGGGTGCCGTCATCGTTGGCCCAGCAGTGCACGACGCCGCGCTGGCCGAATCCGAACTCTTTGATGATCTCGGGGTTCTTCGGGAAGTCGTACTGCTCCGCGTACTCGCCGGCGTTCAGGTGGTACAGGATGCCGAAGAACTCATCGAAACCGTGCATGGTCGGCAAGTGCTCGTCGCGGTCACCCAAGTGGTTCTTGCCGAACTGGCCCGTCCGATAACCCAGAGGCTTGAGCATCTCGGCCAGCGTCGGATCTTCCTTCTGCAGGCCGATCTCCGACCCGGGCAGCCCGACCGTGGCCAGCCCCACCCGGATCGGGTACTGGCCGGTGATGAACGCCGCCCGGCCTGCCGTGCAGGACGCCTCGGCGTAGTGATCCATGAAGATCATGCCCTCGTTGGCGATCCGGTCGATGTTGGGCGTCGAGCCGCCCATCATTCCTCGGTGGTAAGCCGAGATGTTCCACATGCCGACGTCGTCACCCCAGATGACCAGGATGTTCGGGCGTTTCGCGTTGGCCTCAGCCATGTCCATTCTCCTTAAACGATGCCGAAACCATGCAGGCCCTTGTAGAGAAACCACCCACCGAACACCAGGCCTAGGGCGATCATGATGACCCGGTTGTGATCCTGCAGCCAGAGCAGACTGCGATCGAGGAACGCCCGTGACTGATTCGGGAAGAACGCGGCCGCGGCGATGATCGCCAGATGCGTGCTGACACCGAGCAACACGAACGCGGTGTAGTTGGCGAAGTTGGCGCTGCGCTCCATGCCGGAGTCGCCGATCGCGCTGATGGCGGCGAAGGTGAAGACCCACATCTTGACCGAGATGAGGACAGTGGCGCCGCCGAGCAGAAACGCCTTACCGGGTTTCATCGAGGACAAGGCGGCCATCCATTTGGGCGGCGGGTCATCGGGGTCGCCGCCGCCGAGGAGTTCGCGGATTGCGGTGACCAGTAGGACCATCGCTACGACGAGAATCACCGATGACACCAGCCAGCCGTGGCCGCCCGGTGTGTCGTCCCGCCGGCCCCAGTGCAATATCGCGCCGAAAACCAGACCCTGGAGCAACCGCACCGCCACAGTGCCGGCGACTGCGGCCGTCGCGGTTCTGACCCGTCCCGGCGTTCCCAGCAGGGCCAGCGTGATCACCAGTTCGATCGGCATCAGCGCCGCGGCGATGATGAACGGGGTCAGCGTGGCCCACAGCGACCCCACGTCAGCCGCCCTGGCCCGGCGGGAAGACCTCGACGTCGACGTACTCGATCGTTCCGGTGAAGCGGAACGGCCGGCGGTCGAAGTAGTCGGGCGACACCGGTGAGCCGAGATCGACTCCCACGCCGAAGGTTTCGCTGGCGGTGAAGGCGGCAGGCACGGTGCGTGCCACCGCCACGCTGCCAACCTCGGTGCCGTCGACGGTGAGGGTCACGGTCGCGGGCCCCATCGGCGCCGGTGAGTCGAATCGTGTGGTGACCGTGATGACGTGTGGGCCGCCGGGAATCGGGGCGGTGCTGCGGGCCTGATAGCGATCCACGATCAGCATGTTGTATTCGTAGACCAGGTAGCCCTCGTCCAGGAACAGGGTCAGGCCGCCGGAGAACCCGCCGAGGGCGTACAGCACGCCGGATGCGTTGTCGGACATGGTCAGTGCGATTTCGACATGGCTGTCCTGGCGTCCCAGGCCCGGTGCGGTGAACTCCGGCATCCGGGTGCATGCCGTGTCGAACCGCCATCGGGTGTAGGGCGAGGAGATGCGGTCCTCGGGGTGGCTGCGCAGCCACAACCCGGCGCCGACCGGCCACACCAGGTTGTCCCGTGACACCTCCTTGAACAGTTCCTTGAGTTCGGCCACCTTCTCCGGGTGTTCGGCGGCGAGATCGTTGGCTTGGGAGAAGTCCTCGGGGAGGTAGTAGAGCTCCCAGGGTTCGGTCTCGGCGTTCCAGGCAGCCATCCGTGCGGCGGTGCTGGCGGTGTCCCAGGGCACGAACGGTCCGAACGCGCAGGCATACCAGCCGTCTTGGTAGATGCCGCGGCTGGCGGCGTTCTCGAAGTACTGCACCGACTTACGCCCGGGCTCTCCCGGCTGGTCGAAGGTGTACGCCAGGCTGACTCCGTCGAGCGGCTTCTGCTCGTGGCCGTCGACGCACTCCGGCGCGGTGATGCCGAGGATCTCGTAGATGGTGGGGGTGATGTCGTTCACGTGGTGGAACTGGCCGCGCATCGCGCCGTCCGGAGTGATTCGGCGCGGCCAGGAGATCGCCATCGGATTGCGGGTGCCGCCGAAGTGGCTGGCCACCAGCTTGGTGTGATGGAAGGGCGTATTGCCGGCCCATGCCCAGCCAGCGTGGTACATGTTTTCGGTCTTCGGCGAGCCCAGCGCATCCAGCCCGCCGAGGGCGTCGAGGGCGGCGAGTTGGTCATCGACGGTGGTCGGAATCCCGTTCTGCGCAAGGAGTTCACTGATGCTGCCGCGCTGGCCTTCGGCGCTGGAGCCGTTGTCGCCGAAGATGTAGATGACCATCGTGTTGTCGGCGATGCCTTGGCGGTCCAATTCGTCGAGGACGCGGTCGATCTGGACGTCGACGTGCTCGAGGAAGCCCGCGAACACCTCCATCAGGCGTCGCTGGAACGGCAGCTGCTCCTCGGGGATGTCCGCCCAGCCCTGCATGCTCTCGGCTCGCGGCGTCAACTCGGCCTCGGCGGGGATCCAGCCGGTGGCCTTCTGCCGGGCGAAGACCCGCTCCCGGTAGGCGTCCCAGCCGTCGTCGAACGCGCCCAGGTACTTGTCGGCCCAGTCCTTGGCGACGTGGTGGGGTCCGTGTGCGGCACCGGGAGCCCAATACATGAAGAAGGGTCGGTCGGGGGCGTAGGCCCGGTGCTGGCGCAGCCAGGAGATGGCGTTATCGGCCAAGTCCTCGGAGAGGTGATAGCCCTCGCGCTCCGGCGGCTCGATCGGGTTGAGATTCTGATACAGCCGCGGTTCCCACTGTGAGGTCTCACCGGCGATGAACCCGTAGAAGTAGTCGAAGCCGTGCCCGGTGGGCCAGCGGTCGAACGGCCCCATCGCGGTGGTCTGGGTGGCGGGGGAGTTGTGCCACTTGCCGAACGCCGCCGTGCAGTAGCCGTAGTGGCCCAGCACCTCGGCGACGGTAGCGGTGTCCTTGCCGATCACCCCGGTGTAGCCGTCCCAGTCCACGGCGCGTTCGGCGATCGTGCCCGAATGCACCCGGTGGTGGTTGCGCCCGGTCAGTAGCGCCGCCCGGGTCGGTGAGCAGATCGAAGTCGTGTGAAAGGTGTTGTAGCAGATGCCCGATTCGGCAACTCGGCGGAAAGCCGGAGTCCGCACCTCGCCGCCGACCACGTCAGACAGGCCGAACCCGACGTCGTCGAGCAGAACGATGAGGATGTTCGGAGCGTCATCAGGCAGACGGCGGGGTTCAACGCGACGCTGATGGGTCGACTCGGCCAGCGTGTAGCCGGCGGTGCTGGCCGACGGTGTCGTGGGGAACGGCAGTGTCGATCCGTCGGTCGTAGCTATGTCCCGCATCGTTGCCCCCAGTTTCCGCCGTGGTTGACGCTACCCGCGTGCCTGCCGCATCGAGTCGCGTTCAGTGCCGGGGTAGTCGTTGTTCCCTGGGAAGCACGTCGTCGAGCCAGTCGAAGGCGTATCCCTCAAACAACGTGGCCCCGAGTCCCTCGCAGTGCCCGCCGGCACCCTCGGCCCCACCGAACTTCTTCAGTTCCTTCTCGGCGCTGCCTGCAAGGTTGTCGTAGAGCAACTGGCTCTGCGACGCGAAATCACCTTCACCCTCGGTGATCAGGGTTGGGCATCGGATTCGGTCGGCCAGTCCGTCGAGGCTGCACGTCACTTGGCGACGAACAAATTCGCCGACAGTGGTCGCGCCCAGTGTGGCCATCCGCGCCCCAAACCACTCGACGCGGCGCGGGCCGTCGAGGAGGGATTGCAACTGGGCATCGGCTGCGGGATCGGCGTCGAGGACCTTCTGGAGGAGATCGCCAGACTCGCCGGTTCCCAACAGGGATCCCATGCGCGAGGCAAAGTCGTACTGACCGGGATCGGCGATCAGCGCGGCAATGCGAGGCTCGAATGCCGCTGCCCGCGGTCCCAGGTAGCCGCCGAATGACCGGCCGACTATCGCCACCGCCGTGGGGTCGACGCCGTCCTGGGCCAGCAGCCACTCGAACGCGGCCGTGAACGGCACCTCGTAGTCAGCCCGCATCGGATAGCCGTGCTCGTAGAGCATGCCGCCCTGACCGGGACCTTCGAAAACGAAGAAGTTGTAGCCGCGCGCCAGTGCCATGTAGCCGGTCGCGCAGTACCCCGACTCCGCTGTCGAGTCGTATCCGCATGGCGCCACCACGGTGGGACGACGTGAATCGTCGTCGGCCGGCCGGAAAAGGTAGCCCGTCATGGACACGCCGTCGAAAGGTATTTCGGTAGTGACCGTGGGCCAGTCGAGCAACGGGATGGCCGCACGGAAGGTCAGGCGGTGTGCGCGCCAGGCATTCTGAAGTCGCTCGTCATAGATGTCGTGGCGGATGAAAAAGAATGCCTGCCGCCAGTACTCGGATGCGCGCAGATAGGCCTTCCGAGCGGTCACGTTGTGGCTGCGGCGGGCCGACTCATCGCCGACCGCGCTCGCGGCGCTGGCTGTGTTTGCCCACTCGCGGTACCACGAGTCGTAGTCACCTTCGGTGACGCGCCGCGCAGTCGCCAGTGCTTCACCGATATCGGCAGCCTCGGCAGCGATAGCGACGAGTGTCCGGCTGAGTTGCGCGTCCATCTCGGCGTCGTCGAGCAGGATCTTCATGCGCGCAATCTATCGGCTACCGCTCATCGTCGATGATGTGAATTGCGGCCTCTTCGGCGGAGGCCGCGCCAACCTCATCGTGGGGCGGAAGTTTGTCCAGGCTTCCCGACAGCGGACCCCTCGGCTGGGGAAAGCGGTTAACGTGGGGGCAGCAGTTCGCCGAGAAAACTTGAACTGGAAGCGAGGGGGCGTCAATGCCTGCAGGCAAACCGAACATTCTGGTGATTTGGGGCGATGACATCGGCATCACCAATCTGAGCTGCTATAGCGACGGGTTGATGGGCTACCGCACCCCCAACATCGATCGCGTTGCCAAGGAGGGGATGCGGTTCACCGACTCCTATGGCGAGCAGAGCTGTACTGCGGGCCGGTCGTCCTTCATCACCGGACAGAGTGTCTACCGCACCGGACTGAGCAAGGTCGGCATGCCCGGCGTCGACATGGGACTGTCGGCGGAGGACCCGACGATCGCCGAACTGCTCAAGCCGCTCGGATATGCCACCGGACAGTTCGGCAAGAACCACCTCGGTGACCTGAACAAGCACCTGCCCACCGCGCATGGCTTCGACGAGTTCTTCGGCAACCTCTACCACCTCAATGCCGAAGAGGAACCGGAGAATCCCGACTACCCGACCGAGGACGAGGCGCCGCTGCTGCGCCGGATGCTGATGCCCCGCGGCGTCATCCATTCCTGGGCCACCGAGGAGGCCTCCGACGAGGTCGACGAGCGGTTCGGCCCGGCGGGCAAGCAGCGTATCGAGGACACCGGGCCGCTGACCAGCAAGCGGATGGAGACCATCGACGACGAGACCACCGGCGCCTGCATCGACTTCATCAAGCGGCAGGCCGATTCGGAAACGCCGTTCTTCGTGTGGATGAACATGACGCACATGCACTTCCGCACGCACACCAAGCCCGAGAGCGTCGGACAATCAGGCCGCTGGCAGTCCGAGTACCACGACACGATGATCGATCACGATCGCCACGTCGGTCAGTTGCTCGACTGCCTCGACGAATTGGGCCTCGCTGAGGACACCATCGTCATGTACTCCACCGACAACGGTCCGCATGCCAACAGTTGGCCGGACGGCGCCACCACCCCGTTCCGCAGCGAGAAGAACACCGGCTGGGAGGGCGCGTTCCGGGTACCGGAGATGATTCGCTGGCCCGGCAGGATTCCGGCCGGAGAGGTGTCCAACGAGATTGTGCAGCACCACGATTGGCTGCCGACTTTCCTGGCCGCCGCCGGCGAGCCGGCCATCGTCGAGAAGCTCAAACAGGGCCACACGATCGGCGACAAGACCTACCACGTGCACATCGACGGCTACGACCTGCTGCCGTATCTGACCGGTGAGGTCGACGAGAGCCCGCGCCGGGGGTTGATCTATTTCTCCGACGACTGCGACGTGCTCGGAATCCGTTACGAGAACTGGAAGGTCGTATTCCTGGAGCAGCGCTGCCAGGGCACCCTGAGGATCTGGTTCGAGCCGTTCACCGAACTGCGGGCGCCCAAGCTGTTCAACCTGCGCACCGATCCTTTCGAGCGAGCGGACGTCACGTCCAATACCTACTGGGACTGGGTCATGAGCCGAATCTTCCTCTGTCTGTACGCCAATGCGCTCGTGCTGCGCTTCCTGGACACGTTCAAGGAGTTCCCGCCGCGGGCCGAACCGGCGTCGTTCACCATCTCCGCCGCGGTGGAGAAGTTGAAGAAGGCCATGGAGTCGGCAGGCGGCTGAGCTTGGCTGACCTGGATTCCTGGCATGCCGGGCCGGCGAAGTCGGCAATTGTTGACTTCGTGGCCCGGGTCACCGCGGAGGGGCCGGATTACGTTGCGCCCGAGGCGCGCATCGCGGTCTTCGACAATGACGGCACGCTGTGTGTGGAGAAGCCGGCATTGGTCCAGCTGGACTTTCTGGTTCGCCGGCTGGCCGAACAGGCCGCCGCCGACCCGTCGCTGGCCGAGAAGCAGCCCTACACCGCCGCTGCATCGGGCGATCTCGGGTGGTTCGCCGACGCGGTCACCCAGCACTACGACGGCGACGATTCCCGGCTTCACATGCTCGCCGACGGAATCTACTCGGCGTATCAGGGTTTGACGGTCGAGCAGCACGCGGACGAGGTCAGGGCATTCTTTGCTGAAGCCGCGCATCCGAGCCTCGACCGCGGTTACACCTCGTGCGGGTTCACACCGATGGTGGAGTTGCTGCGCTACCTCGAAGCACACGGGTTCACCAACTACATAGCCTCCGGCGGTGGGCGCGATTTCATGCGGCCGGTGACAGTTCAGATGTACGGCATACCGCCGGAACGGGTGATCGGTAGCTCTGTGGGGCTTGACTTCACCGAAGGTCAGCTGGTGACGACATCGAGGCCGGAGTTTGTCAACGACGGACCGGTCAAGGCGGTGTGCATCTGGGGGCGCACCGGTCGGCGTCCCATCTTCGCAGCGGGCAACTCCAATGGCGATATCGAGATGCTGCAGTTCACCGACGCCACACCGGGGCCGTCGATGAGCATGCTGGTGCTGCACGACGACGCGGAGCGGGAATTTGCCTACACCGCGGGCGCTGAGCGGGCCCTGGACCTCGCCGCCGAGTCCGGCTGGGTGGTGGCGAGTATGCGTGATGAATGGTCCACGGTTTTCCCGGCGGACCGTGGATCCTCTGGGTGACGGCTGATCTGGTACCGATCCCCGCGCAGACGGCGGCACTGGGATCGGATCGGCACTACCCCGAGGAAGCCCCGGTGCGGCAGGTCGCGGTCGAGGCCTTCCAGATCCAGGCACACCCGGTGACCAATGTCGACTTCGCCCAATTCGTCGACGCCACCGGATATGTCACTGTCGCCGAGCGCCCGCTGAACCCCGCGGACTATCCCGGCGCACCGGCGGCGAACCTCGAGCCTGGGTCCATGGTGTTCCACCGCACCAGCGGACCGGTCGACCTGAAGCACCTGAGCCAGTGGTGGACCTGGACCCCGGGCGCGTCCTGGCGCCGACCCGTCGGTCCGCTCTCGTCGGTCGACAAACGCGCCGAGCACCCCGTCGTCCACGTCGCCTACGAGGACGCCGAGGCGTACGCCGTATGGGCGGGACTCGCATTGCCCACCGAAGCCGAATGGGAGACCGCCGCCCGCGGCGGGCTCAATCACACGACTTACACCTGGGGCGACGAGCCGGAAATATCCGGACAACGGCTAGCCAACTACTGGCACGGTGAATTCCCCTGGTGCCCGGACCCCGGCTACGGCCGCACCAGCCCGGTCGGCAGCTTCCCGCCCAACGGCTACGGACTGTTCGACATGGCGGGCAACGTCTGGGAGTGGACCAGCGACTGGTACGGCGACACCCGCGCCGGCGACCCGTGTTGCGAGGCCGGCAGCTACGACTCCGGCCAGCCACAGTTCAAGGTTCCGCGCAAGGTCATCAAGGGCGGATCCTTCCTGTGCGCCGACAACTACTGCCTGCGCTACCGGCCCGCCGCTCGGCGCCCCCAGATGATCGATACCGGAATGAGCCACATCGGATTTCGCTGTGTGAAGCGCAGTAGCGGGGAGCTATAACGCTGCCTCATCACGCCTGTCAGGCAGGGGACCGACGGCGACTCCACACGGTGTATGCAGTCCCTGCCACGGCGGTCACCAGCCCGTAGAGCGCGACAGCCCCCCGTTCTTGGGCACCGGGAAAGTTGGCGGAGGCTAGTACCAACGCGGTGGCCGGGTGGCGACAACTGGTGGCGAATGCCAGCACCACCGCTCGATGGGGATCCGGTCCGCCGAGCAGATGCCCGATGGCGAAGCCGCCCAGCACGAACACTCCGAAGGCAAGCAGGGTCAGTGTGCCGATGAGCGGTCGGATTTGCGGAACGGCGGAGACCACCAACACCGCCATCGCGATCGGCAGTAACAAGCGCTGGGCACGCTCGATCGGCCCGATCAGCCGCTGCGCCAGGGCTGGCTGGGCCTTGGCGATCGTCATCCCGGCCACCAAGGGCGCCACTATCGACAGCCCGACCAGCCGGGTGATCGCCCACGGCTCCGCGGCATATTGGCGTCCGAACACGATCTCCAGGACGGCCACGGCCACGCCGATCACCGGAACAGCGAGAACGGCGAGCATGATCACCAGCCCCAGTCCATACTCAGTGTCTCCGCCGGCCTTCCCGCCACGCTTCGGCAGCAGTGGCGGTAGCGGTGAGATCGCCAATGCCACAAGGGCGATCGACACTTCTGCACCCAGGTTGAGGGCCCGAACCAGCAGGACCGCCAGGAGCGGGGCAAGTACGAAGATCGCAAGCAATGAGCGGGCCAATAGCCCCGGCTGCCGCAGCAGGGATGTCACGTCTGAGAACCGGGCACCGAGACCGGAACCGAATACCAGCACAGCCAGGCTGATCTGGAACGCGAACTTCGTGGCGTCGGCCCATGTCACCAGCCCAGAGTGCCATGTTGACGTCGTCGCCGCGCTAGGCTGCTGCCGGAGCCGTTGGGAGAACCGCTGTGCCGATGGGCGTAGCACATGACGAGGGGCAGATGACAGTTCGCAGCAAATCCGCGCTGTTCATGGCAGGCGTGTCGGCGGTGTCGATGATCACTGCTCCAGTAGCCGACGCCCGGCCGACCTGCCAGAGCACGCACACGATGACCATCTGCCAGACCAACGGCAGCACGTCGATCAAGGCGAGACCCGGAACTGTGGCTCCCCCCGGCAACCTGCCGCACATGCCCTGGTTCGGCGTCCGGGGCCGTCGCCGCTAGGGCTCGCCCGCTCCCGCCTTGATCCGGCGCGACTAACCTGACGCCATGGCCGTCGTCGTCGTGGGAGCAGGTCTGGCCGGTCTCGCCGCCGCTCGTCATCTGATCCGCCACGGGGTGGAAGTCGCCGTGCTCGAAGGCTCGGATGCCGTGGGCGGACGGGTGCGCACCGATCTTGTCGACGGCTACCGCCTCGATCGCGGCTTCCAGCTCTACAACCCGGCCTACCCCGAGGGTGCACGCGTTCTTGACCACGAGGCCCTCGACCTGAAGCCCTTCATCGCCGGGGCGCGCATCGTGCTCAGCCGCGGCGGGCGTCGTCGGGTGGCACGGGTCGCCGATCCCCGCCGCGAACCGTCGTGGGCCGTCCCGTCGCTCCTGGCGCGGATCAGTTCACCGCTGTCCCTTGCCCGGTTCGGCGCCTACGCCGTCTCCCGCGCCGTGCGTTCGGTTGAATCTCTGTGCCGTGATCCCGACGTCACCACCGAGGAGGCATTGCGCCGGGCCGGCGCGGACCGCTCGCTGATGGAACAGGTGCTGCGCCCCTTCCTGTCCGGGGTCTTCCTGGAGTCCGAACTCACGACGTCGCGGCGCTTCCTGGACGTGGTGCTGAAGTCCTTCATCCATGGCACGCCAGGCGTCCCGGCGCGGGGCATGCAACGCATTCCCGAACAGCTGGCCGCCGGGCTCGACGTTCGACTCGGCCACCGGGTCGCATCGGCCACGGCGCGGGCCGTCGACGTCGTCGGCGGTGACACCCACTCCGCCGATGCCGTCATCGTCGCGACCGATCCCGCGGCCGCCGCCGGCCTGGTCGCGGATATCTATGCACCCGAGGCGCATTCGGTCACCACCTGGTACTACCGGCCCACCTGCGCGCCCGAGGACCTCGCCGATGGACAGGCCGTACTCGTCCTCGACGGCGATCGCCGCGGACCGCTCGTCAACACGGTGGTGCTCACTCATGCCGCACCCGACTACGCGCCGGCCGGAAGCGCGCTGGTTGCGGCGTCGGCGCTTGGTGTGTGGGAAACCTCCGCGCAGGAGAGCGCCGTGCGCGACCACCTCTCGTGGTTGTACGGCGTCCCGACGAAAGACTGGGAGCTCATCGCGAGCTACCCGATTCCTTATGCGCTACCGGCCATGCCGGTGCCCTTCGCACTGCAGAGGCCCGTTCGCACGGCGAGCGGTGTCTACGTCGCCGGTGATCACCGCGACACCTCGTCGATCCAGGGAGCGTTGGTGAGTGGGCGCCGGGCCGCTCAAGCGCTGCTGGTTGATCTCGGGATCACGGCCGGGCGCCCTTAGGCGTGCGCCGGGACCACACGGCCGAGCATCAGCTGCCCGGCGATGATCAGGGTCGCGAACGCGAAGATCAGTGCCGAGGCGGTCCAGGCCAGCGCCTGGCCGGTCTGGCCGTACAACGCGGATGCGAATCCGATCGCCAGGCCGTCGAAGGTCATGGCTCCAGCGGCGGCCCAGGTGAATACCGCGCGCTGATCCTGATCCCGAACCCGGGCGACCCACTGCAGAAACCACACCGTGGGCGGGGCCGCCAGCGCGCACGCGACGTAAACCACTGCGCGCCAGGGTGTCTCGAGGAAGACATGCGCCGGAAGCAGACTGATCACAATGGCGAAACCGAGAGCCACCAGGGCGCCCACCACAAGACCCGTGACTGCTGCGCCGCTACGTTCACTCATTCCCATCACCTCGTCAAATTGTAGCAGTAACTACAAAAATCGTAAGCGATGAGGCCGCTACGATCAAGGGGTGGGCTACAAGCACTCGCGCGAGGATCTCCTACAGGCCGCGATCGGCCTTGCGACGGCGTCGGGAATCGGCTCGCTCACCTTCGGCTCGGTTGGCGAGAGCCTGGACGTCAGTGACCGGACCGTCGTCTACTACTTCCCGACCAAGACCGACCTGATCACGGCTGTGGTCGGTGCGCTCGGTGAGCAACTTCAGACCATGTTGGCCGGGGCCTTCGGTGAGGCGGCCCTGCCGGTCCGTGATCTTGCGAGACGGGCGTGGCCGGCGCTCGCGTCACCGGCCGCCGACCCGGTCTTCGCGGTGTTCTTCGAGGTCATCGGACTCGCAAGTGCGCGTCGCGAACCCTATGCCTCGCTGGTCCCGTTGCTGATCAGCGGATGGGTGGACTGGCTTGAGCCCCGGATCGACGCACCGACCGGTGCCGAGCGGCGCAGACAGGCGCTGGCCGTGGTCGCGGTGCTCGACGGGTTGCTGCTGCTGCGTCGTATCTCGGGTGCCCGGGCGGCCAACACGGCAGCCCGTGAACTGGGGATGGGCTGACGCGGTCTCGTCGTCACCGCAGATGGTGGTCGACCCACGCCCCAAGCCTTTCCGCGCACGCTGCGAGCGCGGTACTCCAGGACGTTCCGGCCTGTTCTCCGGCGCTGTCGGAGACCTCTTTGACCAACACGACGGGCACGTTCATCGCGGTCGCGGCGGCTGCCACGGCGTAGCCCTCCATGTCGACCAGATGGGCGTGCTGCGCCAGTTGCGAGCGGGCTGCGTCGTCGTCGATGAAGCGGTCTCCGGTGGCGAGCACGACGGGTTCCGCGCTGTAGCGGGCCGCGTGGCCGGAGACGTCGATGGGCAGGCCGACGGAATGGCCCGTCAAGTGCAGAATCGCCTCGGAGTCCAGGTCGTGCTCGATCACCGTGTGGATCACGTGGGTGCCGGTGAGTCCGTCGCGCAGCGCGCCGGCCGTACCGAGGTTGACGATGAAAGCGGGGCGGGCGGTGCTCAGGGCGCGGGTAACCGACACGGCCGCTTCGACTTTGCCCAGTCCGGTGATCAGCACGGGTAGGTCGCCGGCATGTAGATGGGCGGCCTCGGCGGGTAGGGCGCAGACCAGCAGTGGTCGTTGCGGGTCGATCGACCGGGTCAGTTCCACGGTGGAACCGTATCCCGCCGACGACCCGCGGTGGTTCCCCGGGAGTCAAGGGTTGGTGTGTCAGGCTCTACCGATGACTGCTCCCGGTTTTCTCCAGATCGGCGCTACCGCTGTTGTGACGGCGGGAGTATTGCTCAGCGCCCCCGTCAGCACCCCCGTCGCCACCGCCGATCAATGTGCCGATGTCGAGGTGGTTTTCGCCCGAGGTACCAATGAGCCTCCCGGACTGGGCTTCCTCGGCCAGGTCTTCGCCGACTCGCTGGGAGCGCAACTGCCGGGGCGCTCGTTTGCGGTCTACGCGGTCAACTATCCCGCGAGCGACGATTACCTCACGAGCGCCGCCGCGGGTACCGACGACGCCAGCGCTCATATCGAGAACATCGTCGCCGGCTGCCCCAACACCAAGATCGTGCTGGGCGGCTACTCCCAAGGCGCCGCCGTGACCGAATTGTCGACCTCGGCGATGCCACCGGCGGTCGCCGACCACGTGGCCGCGGTCGCCCTGTTCGGCCGCCCATCCAGTGCGTATTCGAACTCCTTGGTCGGCGGGGCGCCGCTGCCCACGATCAGTCCGCTCTATGCCGCCAAGACCATTGATCTGTGCATTCCCGACGATCCGATCTGCTCGGCGGGCAACAACATGATGGCGCACGTCTCGTATATCCCGTCGGGGTTGGCTAACCAGGCTGCGACGTTCGCGGCCGAGAGGCTCGGCCCCACCGCTTGACCGGCTGGTACCGGGTACCACCAATACTTTTGCCCACCTCTGAGCGACACGGCGGCTGTGTTACCGGACGTGTCGCGCGGAGGTGGGCACAAGCGTTATGCCAGCGCCCTACCGACTTCGCGCGCGGCGTCGCGCCGTGAGCTTGGACCATGCCCACGTCAAGGGCACGTCACGGCCGGTGGCGAGGTACTCCACGGTGGCCGGATAGTGGCAGATCTCGCGCGCCTGGGATAGTCCGCCGGGCTTCCCGAGCAGCAGTACCTGATCGTCGACGGCCAACGGGGTGTCCTCGGTCGGCGTGAATTGGGTCTCGCCGTCGCGGATGAGCACCAGTGCCGCCACCGGCAGCATCGTCTCCCGGTTATCGGGCTGTCGCATCAGGTCCCGCAATGTCAGGGTGTTGCCGCGTCGCAGCCAGTCAGCCACGGCCGGAGCATGGTCGGCGGAGAGCGTGATCACGTCACGCTGGGGGGTGCGCTTGCCGCAGCGCTCCAGCAGGTGGTCGCGGACCTCCGTGGCCCACTGCTCATCCTGGGTGAGCACATGCTGGACGAAACTCCAGAACACCGGAGTCAGAATGCGGGCCAGCACCTCCCGGGCGATGACCTCGTTGCCGATGTACACCGACTCGATCCGCAGCGCTTCCAAGAGCGCTTTCTTGGCGTTCGTGCGCTGACGGACCACCAGGTAGACATCTGGGTTCACGTGCCGGGCGTGTTCAGCCATGGCGATGTTGACCGTGTCGTTGGCGGTGCCGGCGACGAACCCCACCGATCCGGACACGTCGGGTTCATCGCCGGCCGGGTCGATGAGGCCGACGTTGACCCCGGCCGCGGCCAGATCGGTGACGATGGCGTCGGCGAACTCTCCATCGGCGCAGACCACCCATCTACGCGTGGCGAGATCCCGCTGAGCCGGCAGCAACTGCTCCTGATCGTTGTCCATCAGCCACCGCAGCAGTTGGTGGTTGACCGGGTGGTGGATCGACAGCGCGAGGTAGTCGCCGAACCGGTCGTCGGCATTGATGGCCGACCCGGGGGAGAAATGCTCCATCTGGTTGGCGGTCCGGTGCGCGGCGCAGCTGCCGAGCACGGGCAGGTCTGGTCGCAGCAGCGCCGCCGTCATCACCACCGCGAGGTTGGCGTCGTCGTCGTTGGTCAACGCCAGCACGCCCTCGCAGTTCGGGTGCCCCAGGCCGGCCACACCGAGTAATGCCGGTGTGGCGCAGTCGCCTTGGATGGCAGGGACGTCGGAGCTCAGTTGCTCGGAGACCACCGACTGGACTCTGTCCTCGCGCTTGTCGATGACGACGAACCGGCGGTAGTGCTCGTCAAGATCGGCGCCGACGAGCCGGGCGGCGTCCCCGTATCCGGCGACGATGACAAAGGGCTCGACCAACCGGCGCACCTGGCGGCGGAACTGCTGAGCGGCGACGGCGGACTGGAAAGCGGCGCCTTGGACGAGAGCGAGGAACACGCCAATGGAGTAAGCCCAGCTGATGACGAGCAGGAAAATCGACAGGGTCATCCACATGCGCTGCGGGTAGCTGAAAGGGTAGGGCGCCTCGGTGAAACCGACCGTCGTCAACGTGATGGTCATCTGATAGAAGGCGTCGAAGATGTTCAGCCGGTAGGGGTTTCCCTGCGGATCGACCCCTGGCATCAGCATCATGCCGGCGGTGCAGAAGCTGAACGTGGTGATGACCACGATGAGCGGTGCGCGCATTCGGCGCAGGAGCAAGAAGACCGCTTCGGTGGTCGGCACCGTGGTCGGAATGTCGATCGGCCTCTGCCGCGCGGCGACCCGACGACGGGTCCACAGATGGAGCGTGCGCTCTGGGCTCGGCATAGGACGTCGGCTGACTATGACTGGCGGCCGGCTACCGGCGCCGGAACGACGCCGTCTCGACGACCAGAAGCGTGACGGAGACGAGGTTGGCCAGCAGGGCCCCGCCCGACAGCGACACGACACTGGCCGTGTCGTGACCGCTCAGGCCGTCCGGCGATACGTGGGAGGCCCACACCCACATCCCCGCCGCGGCGGCGAGTTGCAGCAGGGCGACCAGGCTGGTGGCCAGGTGCACGGCGCCGAGTTGGGTGCTGTCGCCGAACTTCAGGACGGTCGTGATCGCCGCCACGATGAGTGCCAGGAACAACTCCCAGGAGTTGTGCACATCGGGGTTGCTGATATCGCCGACGAAGAAACCGAAGTTCAGCGTCGCGGCGAGAAGTACGAAGAAACCGAACACCACCTTCTCGAGGTTCACAGCGGCAGCCTAGTCGAGTGTGCGTGCGCGTCTGGTTAATGCGCCTTCGGTGATTTTTCCCGCTCAGGCGAGCAGGATCGGGTCATGCCGGACGCGACCACCGTTTACTCCGCCCGCAAGGTCATCACGATGGATCCGGACATTCCGGAGGCGACGGCGGTGGCGGTGTCCAATGGCCGGATCACCGCCGTCGGCGCACTGGACGAGCTGCGGGGTTGCGGTGAGGTCGATGACACCTTCGTCGAGGCGGTGCTGTGCCCCGGCTTGATCGATCAGCACCTTCATCCGCTCCTGGGCGCGACCACCCTGATGACCGAGGTGATCGCGGTCGAGGACTGGGTTCTGCCGGACAAGACGTTTCCGGCGGCCCGTTCGCCCGAGGAGTACCGGCAGCGGCTCAGTGCGGCCGAGCAGGCGCTCACCGATCCCGACGACTGGCTGTTCTCCTGGGGCTACCACCAGCTATGGCACGGCCCACTTGACCGGGCCGCTCTGGACACGGTGAGCGCGACCCGGCCGGTGGTGGTGTGGCAGCGCTCGTGTCACGAGTTCTTCCTCAACACCGCCGCCATCGACGAACTCGGGCTGACCGCCGGCGAGATGGCCGGCCACGGCGCGGCCTCGGAGATGGTGGACTTCGCCGCCGGGCACTGGTGGGAGTCAGGCACCAACCTGCTGCTGGGCGGGCTCGCGCCGCGGTTGATGTCGCCGCAGCGAATCGCTGCGGGGCTGCGCCAGATGGTCGCCTACCTGCATGCCAACGGTGTCACGGCGATCAACGAGCCCGGCATCATGTGGGCGATCGAACCCTGGGAGCTTTACACGCAGATCCTCGGCGCGGACCAAACGCCCTTCTTGTCAACGTTTCTCGTCGACGCCCGCAGCCAGGCGGACGCGGGGATGGATCCGGTCGACGCGGTGGCCGACGCTGAGGCGCAGGTGGCACGAGCGTCATCGGGGAAGGTCCGTCTGCTACCCAAGCAGGTGAAGCTGTTCGCGGACGGCGCGATCATCAGTCAACTCATGCAGATGCGCGATCCCTATCTCGATGACGCCGGACACCCGGACCTGTGCCATCACGGCGAGTGGATGATGCAGCCCGAGGCATTCCGGGCGTTCGCCCGTGTGTACTGGAATGCCCACTGGCAGTTGCACATCCACGTCAACGGCGACGCCGGGCTCGACCTGGTGCTCGACACCATCCATGAGTGCATGGCCACACACCCTCGCACCGACCACCGAACCGTCGTCGTGCACTTCGCCAACTCGACCGAGGCTCAGATCGACCGGATCGCGCGTCTGGGTTGCCTGGTTTCGGCGAATCCGTATTACCCGGTGGGCTTCGCTGACCAGTACGCCGCCCACGGGTTGGGGGAGCAGCGCGCCGACTCCATGGTCCGCGCGGCGTCGGTACTGCGCCGCGGAATCCCATTGTCGCTGCATTCGGATCTGCCGATGGGGCCGGCCGTGCCGTTGGCGCTGGCCTCGTTCGCGGTGAACCGTCGTACCCCCAGCGGCCGGGTCGCCGGACCTGAACAGTGCATCTCCGTGCACGACGCCCTGCGTGCGATCACGATCGAGGCCGCCCACTCCTGGCGGATGGAACACGAACTGGGCAGCATCACCCCCGGCAAGGCGGCCAATTTCACTGTGCTGGCTGAGGACCCTTACGCGGTGGACCCGGCGCACCTCGGGGATATCGCCGTTCTCGGCACGGTGTTCGAGGGCCGGTTGTTTCCGACAACGTGACGGGGGCGCTGCAGGCCATTCGATAGCTGACTGGGACCCTTCTCATTAACCCCTGCTACCGCCCCGGAGACTTCAGATGACTGGAAACGCCATCGGCTTCGAACGCCGCGCCGCCGTCGCGATCGTGACGATCGACGACGCGCCCTACAACCGGATGACCTTCGCGTTCATGGACGCACTGGAGACACTGGTGGGCGAGATCGCCGCCGACGACGGAATCCGTGCCGTCGTGATCACCGGCGCGGGTGATCAGAACTTCTCGGTGGGCATGAACCTCAAGGAACTCATGGGCGCGCTGGGCGACGCCCGTCGGGTCGATGAGATCCTCGACCAGCGTCTGCGAGTCCTGGCGGCTATCGAAGACATGGACAAGCCCTGGATCGCAACGCTTTTCGGGAATTGCCTCGGCGGGGGACTCGAGCTGCCACTGGCCTGTCACTTCCGGTTGGCTGCTGAGGACGGCGCGAACATCGGTCTGCCGGAACTTCACCTGGGCAGCGTTCCGGCCTGGGGCGGCAGTGCGCGACTGGTGCGCTGCATCGGCCGCGACCGGGCGATCGACATGATCCTGCGGGCCAAGACCGTATCCGGACCCGAAGCCCTGAACCTGGGTTTGGTCACCGAGGTGTGGCCCAATGCAGAGCTCAAGCAACGCGCCGTCGACCTGGCCGCTGAGTTGGCCGCGCAGCCCCGGATAGCCATGGCCGCCATGCTGCGCTGCTTGGTGACGTCTGGCGAAAGGACGCTTCAGCAGTCACTTTCCGATGAGCGTGCGGCGTTTCACGCAACGCTCGGCAGCCCCGACATGGTTGAAGGCATGACTGCGTTCATGGAGAAGCGGACGCCGGTCTTCCACCGCGACTAGCGCGGCAGACGGGGATGCTACTTGCGGCCAGACCGCTTGAGCATGTACTGCAGCCATCGAACGTCGAGCAACATGACCCCTACGGTAAGTGCCGAACTTAAGGCGACAGGCCTCTGGAGCTAACGCGTCGCTAAAAAGTTTTGCCAGAAAACCATTAAGTGTTGCCGGCGATCAGCCACCGCCCCCGACATCCTTGCGGGGGATCAATTGCGGACACAGGTCCAGGACTGCGTACGTCACCAGGGCGACGGCGTCCTGCCGTGGGATGAAGTTGAAGGTGGTCGCGGCGATCACCTCGTTGTTGATGGCCGCCCGAATCGGCACACCCTGGGACGACGTTCTGGTGATCCGGTCACACGACGCGTAACCCGCCGCGAGCCAGCGATCCGGTGTCCCGGGAATACTCGTCGCCACCGAGTTCGAGTTCTTGATGTCGGCGACGAACTTCTCATCCGGGGTCTCTGCCCGCGCGGGCGTCGCCACCCCGACCGCGACGGCCAGCACCGCAAAGGCGGTAGGAAACGCCCGAGTGCATCCACAAGGTCCCATAGCCATGGTCGCTATTGTGCCGGTTTTTCTCCGAGTGCGCCGGTGGCAAATTCCGGTCAGGCGGGTTGCTTGTCCAGGAAGTCGTCGATCATCGCCCAGGTGGTCTTCGGGGCCGAGCGTCCGGTCAGCACTCCGAGGTGTCCGCCCGGCGCGGTCTCCATCCGGACCACGGGTGCGTTCGGCAGCAACTCGCCGACGTGATGGGCGACCTCGACGGGCACCATCACGTCGTTGGTGCCGGCCACGTTCATGACCGGCACCCGGATGTCGGCGAGGTCGACCATTTTGTTGGGGCCCTGAATCTTGCCGTCCGCCAGTTCATTCCGCTGGACCAGTCGCTGATACACCTGCAGAGTCGCTCGTCCCGGATAGGCCAGCATGCTGTTCATCAATCCGTCGACCGCCTCGACGTGGGCGAGGAATTCCCGGTCGTCGCGATGCTTCATCAGCGTGATCGGCTTCTTCAGGTACGTCGTCAGCGATGTCGCCTTGAACGCGGGCCCGACGATCTGCGACGGCAGCCCGCCGAGCACCTTCAGTCCGGTCCCGATGATGTGCCCGCCGGTGTACTTGCCGGCGCTGCGGAGCGGGGCGACCATGCGGTGCTTGCTGAGGTCGAACGGACTCGCGACCATGGCCACCGATTTGATCGGTAGGTCCTCGTAGGCGGCAGTGGTCAGGATGGCCATCAGTCCGCCCAGGCACCATCCGATCAGATGGACCGGTTTGCCGCCGGAGTCCTCGGAGACCTTCCTGACGGCGTTCGGCACCACTTCGGAGACCCAGAACTCGATCCCGAGCTCGCGGTCACGCAGGCCTATCTCGCCGTAGTCGACGAGATAGGTCGGGCGACCCTCGGTCAGCAGGTGCTCCGCGAGCGAACATCCGCGCCGCAGATCGAAGCAGATCGCCTGCGACCCCAGGGGCGGCACGAGCAGGACCGGATCTCCGTGCAGGGGAACGCCGTCGACCGGCAGGTAGCGATGCAGCGTCGACTTGTGGCTCTCGTCGATGACTTCCGACGGCATTCGGGTGGTGTCGGCAATGCCGCCCTTGACCAGGAAGTCGAAGAGGTTCGACACCGCCTGGCGGCGTTGTTCCGGGGTTCGGCTGCGGTCGAAGATCGAACTCATACGCCGAGGATAACGGGCACTTCACGTCGTCGGGACCGGGTTTGGGTGTCCCGCGGCGTACATTGAATTGAAGAATCATTCAATCCATCAATTCGGCAGGTGGGAGTTCGGATGCCTGAAGGCCTCTCCGCCGACAGCGATAAGCCGCTGTACGAGATCAAGGCGAACCTGTTCAAGGCGCTGGCCCACCCGGCGCGCATCCGGGTACTGGAGATCCTGTCCACCAACGCCCGGCCCACCGGGGTCGGCGAGATCCTGGCCGACACCGGGATCGAACCCACGCTGCTGTCGCAGCATCTGTCGGTCCTCAAGCGCCACGGCGTCGTCCGGGCGGAGCGGACGGGCAACTCCGTCTATTACGAACTGGCCCACCCATCGGTGGCCGAACTGCTGATCACCGCGCGGGCGTTCCTCGCCGACACCCTGCGCGCTCAGCAACAGCAGCTCAAGGCATTCGAGGCGCTGCCGCCGGTCGGAGAGCGGCGGTGATCACGAAGTCGGCCGGTGCGCTGCGACGGCTGTTGCCCCACCGCGGCGACTATGCCGGACTGCACGGGTCCTGGCGCCGCGATGTCCTCGCGGGAATCACCGTCGGGGTGGTGGCGCTTCCTCTGGCTCTCGCGTTCGGGATCAGTTCCGGGGTCGGTGCCGCCGCCGGTCTCATCACCGCGGTCGTGGCCGGCCTGGTGGCCGCGGTGTTCGGCGGTTCGCCGGTGCAGGTGTCCGGCCCGACCGGCGCGATGGCGGTGGTGCTCGCGCCGATCGTCGCCGTGCACGGAGCCGGTTCCATCGCCGTGGTGACGGTTCTGGCCGGCGTGCTCGTTCTGACCGCCGGTGTCACCGGTCTGGGTCGCGCCGTCACCTTCATCCCGTGGCCCGTGATCGAAGGATTCACCCTCGGAATCGCCGCCATCATCTTCCTGCAGCAGGTACCTGCAGCCTTCGGAGCGACGGCCCCGGCGGGACGCCGCACCCTTCCCGCGGCGTGGACGGTGATCACCCACGCCGACTGGGCTACGGCCGGCCCGACCCTGGCGGTCGTCGGGCTTGTCGCCCTGCTGATGATCGGTCTGCCCAGGCTGCACAAGGCGATCCCGGAATCGCTGACCGCGGTGGTGGCAGCGACGGCCGTCGTCGTCGGCTTCAGCCTGCCGGTGGCCACCATCGGGAAGTTGCCGTCACACCTGCCCGCCCCGATGATGCCGAATGCGGACGTCGATGCGCTTCGCACGTTGATCGGGGCGGCGCTGGCGATCGCCGCGCTGGCCGCAATCGAATCGCTGCTCTCGGCACGGGTGGCCGCGACGATGTCACCAGCGGGCTCCTACGACCCGGACCGGGAGTTGGTGGGCCAGGGATTGGCCTCGATGACCGCCGGGGTCTTCGGCGGCATGCCCGCCACGGGGGCGATCGCCCGTACCGCTGTCAACGTCCGCTCCGGTGCGCGCACCCGACTGGCCGCGATCGTGCACTCCGTGCTCCTGCTCGGGGTGGTGTATCTGGCTACCGGTCCGGTCGCGGCAATTCCGTTGTCCGCCTTGGCGGGCGTGTTGATGGTGACGTCGTTTCGGATGGTGTCGGTTCCGACGGTACGCAAGATCCTGCGCTCGACTCGATCCGATGCTCTGGCGTTCGTGCTGACCGCAGTGGTGACGGTCTGCTTCGACCTGATCGAGGCGGTCGAGATCGGCGTCGTGATCGCCGCCTTCTTCTCACTGCGAACCGTGGCGCGGCGTAGCAGCGTCTTCCGCGAGGAGCTGCCGGAGCCTCGGCAGCCCGGCGATGAGCGAATCGCGTTGCTGCGCTTGGACGGTGCGATGTTCTTCGGCGCGGCCGAGCGAATTTCGAATGCCATCACCGACGCCGATCGTCCCGAGGTGTCGGTGGTCATCATCCGGATGTCACAACTGGGGATGCTGGATGCGACCGGTGCGCATACCCTTGCCGAGATCACGCAGGAACTCGAAGCCCGGGGAATCACGGTGATCATCAAGGGCGTCCAACCCGAGCATCGGGCCCTGCTCGCGAACGTGGGTATCTTCGACGCGCTGCGTCATGAGAACCACGTGATCGACTCCCTCGAGGATGCGGTCGCCCACGCCCGATCCCACGTCAGCCGTGTCGGCCTGGATGTGAAATGACAGCGCGCACCAAGAACGGGTTTCCGCCGAAGGTGTGCGAGACGTGCGGCCGCCCGTTCGAGTGGCGCAAGAAGTGGGCTCGCGACTGGGACAACGTCCGGTACTGCTCTGAGGCGTGCCGCCGCCGCCGTTCCGCTCCCTAGAACCTCACGAGCCGTTGAAACTCTTGGTATGCGCCACGATTCGCTCGGTCAGTCCATCCGGAAGACTGATCGTCAGGGTCGCGTCGTCGAGCGCGACAACCTGACCGCCGCGGGTGTAGGGCAGCAGATCCTGGGCTTCCCCGACGCGTGCGCACATCGTCGTGATGAATTGCTGATAGCCCACCAGCGGGCACAGGGTGAACGCGCCCATGTCCTGAACGAACGTGCGGACGTCGGGCTCAACCGGCGATTGCAGACATGTTTCGGCCTGGGTGAGGAATTCGTCATGGTAGTCCATCAAGCGGTTGGCGACACCGACGATCGCCCCGGGGTCCGCCGCGCTCTCATCTCCCGGAACGTTGAGTGCCCCGGTGAAGGCGGGGCTGAGCATGAACTGCTCCAACTGCGCCACGAGATCGGCGATCTGGTTCATCGTCCGGTACGCCAGCTGGGAGTACGCCTGTCCGCTCAATGCCGCCGACCCTGCTCGGGGCTGATAACCAGAGACGCACCGGCGCAGCCGGTTCTGGGCGGCGTTGCGCCGCTGCAGCAGAACCGAGGCGAAAACGGCCCACGGCCATGCCGGAGGTTTGTCGGCGATGAGTCGCGCGAGAGCGTCGTCGGTGGTGGCCACCGCGGCGATCATCGCCGTCTTCTCATCCGGGGGAAGAACGCGTTTGGGTGTCGGGTCGATCGGCCGGGCCATGCCCTCGGCCAGCGCGCGAAAGTCGGGTGGCCACGGCCACGGCCTCTCGAGATCGCGCTTGTCCTGGGCGGCCGTGTACAGGGTCCACCCGGCACCGATGAGCAGGGCGGCGCCGAGGAGGCCGGCGAACCAGGAGCCGTTGCCCAGCCCGGAAAGCAGCAGTACCGCTCCGCCGATCAGAGCCCAGCGGGTGTTGCGGGACAGCCCCCGCAGTGTCATGGCAGTGGACATCGGAACCCCCCTGTGTGATCCGTCCAGTTCCCTGTGAGGCTATCCACGACCCCTGACAACCGTCGGTCAACCGCGCCCTACCATGGCGGCCATGGGCGACAATCCTTTTGATCCGTCACTCTGGCGTCCCGTCGAGGGCTTCGAGGATCTCAGTGACATCACCTATCACCGGCATGTCGTCGACGGCGTCGCGCACCCGACGGTTCGCGTCGCATTCAACCGACCGGAGGTGCGCAACGCCTTCCGGCCGCACACCGTCGACGAGCTCTACCGCGCCCTGGACCACGCGCGGATGTCGCCGAACGTCGGCGTGGTGCTGCTGACCGGCAACGGACCTTCCCCCAAGGACGGCGGCTGGGCGTTCTGCTCCGGCGGCGATCAACGCATTCGCGGCCGCACCGGATACCAGTACGCCGAGGGGGACACCGCCGACACCGTCGATGTGGCGCGCGCCGGCAGGCTGCACATCCTGGAGGTGCAGCGGTTGATCCGGTTCATGCCGAAGCCGGTGATCTGCCTGGTCAACGGATGGGCGGCCGGCGGCGGGCACAGCCTGCACGTGGTCTGCGACCTGACCCTGGCCAGCCGCGAACACGCCCGGTTCAAACAGACCGACGCCGACGTCGGCAGCTTCGACGGCGGCTACGGCAGTGCGTATCTCGCCCGGCAGGTCGGGCAGAAGTTCGCCCGGGAGATCTTCTTCCTGGGTGAGACCTACACCGCCGAGGAGATGCACACGATGGGCGCGGTCAACCGGGTGGTCGACCACGCCGACCTCGAGACCGTTGCGCTGGACTGGGCGGCCACCATCAACGGCAAATCGCCGCAGGCCCAACGAATGTTGAAGTTCGCCTTCAACCTGCTCGACGACGGGCTGGTGGGCCAGCAGATCTTCGCCGGCGAGGCGACCCGGCTCGCCTACATGACCGACGAGGCCGTTGAAGGACGCGACGCCTTTCTGGAGAAGCGTGATCCGGACTGGAGCCGTTTTCCGCGCTACTTCTGATCGGGGTTGGGTCGTTGCATAATTGGGCTACGCCGCAATGACGGAGGTGAGACCGGTGGCGACTTCTTTCCCGGACCGCGCCACGGTGGAGAGCGTGCTTGAGGTCGCCTCCCGCGCCCCCTCGTCGGGCAATCTCCAGCCCTGGCGGTGGCGGGTTGATGGTGCCGCGGTTCACCTCTATGCCGATTGGCCCCGCCAGGGGGGTGGGTCACCGGCGGATCGGCGCGATGTGCTGCTCGGTTGCGGAGCGGTTCTGGACCATTGCGTCGTAGCCCTGGGCGCCGCGGGCTGGTACCCGCGGGTGCGGCGGTTGCCGGACGGCCGGGATGGCAGCCATCTGGCGATCCTGGAGGCCGTTGAGCAACCGCCCCAGGCCGGTCATCTCGAATTGGCCGATGCCATCTCCCGGCGCCGAGCTGACCGGCGCCGTTACCCGGCGGGGCGGATCCCGCCGGCGACGTTGGAGTTGATGTTCATTCGCGCGGCGCGGCTGGGCGTGGAATTGGCGGTCGTTCCCCGATCTCTGTGGGTTCGGCATTCGGACGGGACTGTCACGCTTCGCCTTTCAGCGGTTTCGGGCGAACCCGACGACGATGCGGTTCTGCTGGTCCTCGGCACCCGCGAGGACAACGACGAGATGCGACTGCGGGCCGGTGAGGCGCTCAGTCACATCATGCTGACGGCTACCGCGATGGGCCTCGCCAGCTGCCCGCTCACTGAACCTTTGAACGACATGCGCAACCGCTTGGCCTTGGCCTGCCAGGTGTTCGACGGCGAGGCCCATCCTCAGACGCTGATCCGGCTCGGACTGCCGCCAACGGATGACACGCCGGCGCCGCTGACCGAGCGTAGGCCGGTGGGCGAAATCACCACCTGGGCAACCTGATCAACGAATCCTCATTACTTCCCAGTAGCGGTGCGTCGGCGGTTGTGCGCGATTTCCGGTTGTGCCGCACTCCGGCAGTCATGGCGTCCTCCTGTGCGCACCTTTGTGTGCGTTCTTGCGCGTGGGCCCAGCCTCGGTAAACATCAACAGCAGTTACTTCGAGTGCGTACCGCATTCCCGGCTGAAGGGTTGACCATTGGCATCGTTTACCGACGCGGAGCTGGCCTGTTCTCGGTGGACGGCGACAACATCGTCACGGCGGGTTTCGATATCGCCAAGACCGTCCGGTACCGCAACATCCAGGCGAACCCCCGGGCGACCGTGGTCATCGACGATCTCGCCTCAGTGGACCCGTGGACCCCGCGGGGCATCAAGGTCCGCGGTGTGGCCTTGATCGAGGACGACGGGAAGCGGTTCAGGATCACCCCTGAGGTGATCTGGAGTTGGGGCATCAACGAACCCAAGCCCGGCATTCCGCAGATCGAGCGCAGGAGCGTCGAACCGTGAGCCACCACGTTAGTCAAGAGAGTTCCACCTACGATCGGTGAAATGACCGACGGAGCAGGCCCCTTCGTACCGCCCGCGCCGGGCGAGGTCTTGGCCCGGCTCGGGATGCCGATGGACGAGGCGATGCGCACCCAGCGCGCGGTGCGGCGTCTGCACCTCGAACCGGTGTCGCACGACATCCTGCTGCCACTGCTGGAACTCTCCCTGAAAGCCCCGACGAGTTCCAACAGCCAGGACTGGCACTACGTGGTGGTGGAGAGTCCCGCCCAGAAAGCCAAACTCGCCAAGCTCTACCGGCGGCTCTACAACGTCTTCAACCCCATCGTCGAGCGCCAAGCCCGCGGAGACGAGAAGGAACTGCGCGCGATGGCGCCCGGTCAGTGGCAGGCCGAGAACTTCGAGCACCTGCCGGTGTTCGTGATCCCGTGCTACCGGCGCAATGCCAAGCACCGGCCCGTCGGCCGCCCGCAGATCGCCGTGGCCTCGTTCTACGGGTCTGTCTTCCCGGCGGTCCAGAACCTGCTGCTGGCCTGCCGGGCGGTGGGGCTGGGTGCGTCGTTGCAGACCCTGCCGATCTGGTGGGTTCCCTCGGTGCGGCGCATCCTCGGCCTGCCCCGCAGCATCGTGCCGGTGTGCATCATCCCGATTGGTTGGGCCAAGGGACGCTATGGGCCCACCACCCGGCCGCCGATCGGCGAGGTGGTGCACCTCGACCGCTACGGCAATCAGCCGTTCCGCGTGAAGGAGACCCGGTGAGCGGGGACAAGCGGTTTTTCTCCGACCTGCTCGGTGCTGACCTCGCCGGCACCTACCCGCGGGTGCTCGCCCTGCGAGCCGTGGGGCCGCATGCTCGGCTACAGCATCCACCCGCCGTTCATCGGGCAGGTCGACGGGATGCACCCCAAGCGGCTTCTCGAATAGTGTTGAGCGCTAAGCGCTCTGGCGCGGGACCCCGCCACGCAGAAGTTCGTGCGTGGTCATGGTCGGCGTCTTCAGCCACAGCCGCAGAAGGTGGCGGCGAAGGGTGGGATCGTCGTCGTCGACATAGGCCTCGCGCGAGTGCAGCACGGCGGTGTTGTTCAGCAGTTGGACATCGCCGGGCTCGAAAACCATCTGGATGTGGAACGCCGGATCGTTGGCGATGGTCTCCACCAGATCCAGTGCCGCACGCTGTTCCACGGTCAGCCGTGGGGCTTGCGGGTGGCGTTGCGAGTCGCGGATGTACCAGGCGATGAAGAACAAGCGCGGTACCCCGTCGATGTCGATGATCGGCGGCAGTTCGAAGAACGGTGGCTCGCCGGGACTCTGTTCGTCGTTGCGGTCCCACGGCACCGGTTCGTACATGACCTCGAGGAGATCCGGCGCCCGGCGCAGTATCTCGTTGTAGACGGCATGGGCACTGACGATCGTGGACTCCCCGCCGGACCTGGCGGGGTGCAGGCACAACAGCCCGACGAGGTCGGAGCCGTCGCTGTGGAAATCCTGCCGCAGGTTGGTGCGGTACTTGCGGACGCCAGGTGCCGCCGGCAGGCGCTCGTCGCGGATATGGGTGATGGTGTTGGCATCGCGTTCCTGGCCGACGGGTTCGCCCAGCTGCCGTCCCAGGCCGAGGTAGGCCCGTTCGATCTCAGGCTCGGTCAGCGCCTCGACGGGAAAACGCCGGATGCGCACGAAACCCGGCCCACGAGTGAGGAGTTCGCCCCATCGCGTCGTGGCCTCGGCGAATCGGGTGTCGAGCTCCTCGCCCGGTCCGCCGCGGGCGTAGGCGACCAGCGATTCCTGTTCGTCGGGGGAGAGGTCGAAGGACCAGACCGACTCGTCGGGAAAGTCCCGGAGGGTCCACACCGACGGCGCGTCAGCACTGAGCGGGGTTCTCACGCCGGCGCGAGTTCGTCGACGAGATCTTTCACCCGCCCGGCGATCTCGTCGCGGATGCGTCGCACCACCTCGATCGGTTGCCCGGCGGGGTCGTCGAGTTTCCAGTCCCGGTAGGAGACGCCGGGGAAATAGGGGCAGGTGTCACCGCAGCCCATGGTGATGACGACGTCGCTGGCCTCTACCGCATCCTCTGTCAACACTTTCGGGGTGGCGGCGGTGATGTCGATGCCGATCTCAGCCATCGCCGCTGCGGCGGCCGGGTTGATCTGATCTCGGGGTGCGGTGCCGGCCGAACGGACCTCGATGCGGTCTCCGGCCAGGTGTTGCAGGAGCCCGGCTGCCATCTGGGAGCGGCCGGCGTTGTGCACGCAGACGAACAACACGCTGGGAAGGGGATTAGTCATGGGTGTTCCTTCGTGACGGCGGGGAAGCGGCGGGCCAGAGCTAGCGACACGTAGACGAGGCCGACGAGGACGGGAACCTCGATCAGGGGTCCGACGACACCGGCCAGCGCCTGCCCCGAGGTGACCCCGAAGGTCGCGATCGCCACCGCGATCGCGAGTTCAAAGTTATTGCCCGCGGAGGTGAACGCCAATGTGGTGGTGCGTGGGTAGCCCAGTTTCAGTGCGGCACCGACCAGGTAGCCGCTGGTCCACATGATCGCGAAGTAGGCCAGCAGGGGCAGCGCGATGCGAACCACGTCCAGCGGATGCGACATGATCTGCTTTCCCTGGAGCGCAAACAGGATGACGATCGTGAACAGCAGTCCGTACAGCGCCCATGGCCCGATCCTGGGTAGGAACGTCTTCTCGTACCACTGTCGGCCCCTTACCTTTTCGCCGTAGCGGCGGGTCAGGTAACCGGCGACCAAGGGGATGCCGAGGAAGATCAGCACCGACTTGGCGATCTGCCACGTGGAGAAGGTGATGTCGGTCTGCTTCATGCCCAACCATCCCGGCAGCACGGACAGGTAGAACCACGCGAGGACGGCGAAGAACAGCACCTGGATCACCGAGTTGATCGCCACCAGCACGGCGGCCGCCTCCCGATCGCCGCGGGCCAGGTCGTTCCAGATGATCACCATGGCGATGCACGGGGCAAGGCCGACGATGATGATCCCGGTCCGGTACTCGGGCAGGTCCGGCAGGAACAGCCAGGCCAGGGTGAACATCAGCGCAGGCCCGACGACCCACACCAGAAACAGCGCGCTGGCCAACAGCTTTCGGTCTCGGGTGACGGTGTCGAGTTGGTCGTAGCGCACCTTGGCCAGGACCGGATACATCATCACCAGCAGGCCGATCGCGATCGGCAGCGAGACGCCGTCGACCTGCACAGCGCTCAGCGCGTCACCCAGCCCGGGGACAAGCCGGCCCAGCAGTAAGCCGAGACCCATCGCGGCCGCGATCCACACCGGCAGGAGCCGGTCGAGGGTCGACAGCCGGGCGGCCAGGTGTTCGGTCGGCGAGGTGGTGCTCACGCTCCGCAGCACCCGCCCGGGGCGCTTCCCACGGCCTCGACCGGGATCGTGCCGAAGAACGTCTCGGCATCGGACAGGACCGTGTAGACCTCCCAGCGTTCGCCGCCGGGACCGGTGACCCACACCTTGTCCTGGGTGGCGAAGCAGCACGTGGTGCCGATCTCTTCTTCGGTGAACATGCCCTCGTCGGTCAGTCGGGCGATCTCGGCGTGCACGACGTCGCTGGATTCCACCTCGACGCCGAGGTGGTTGAGTGTGCCGCCCTGGCCCGGGTTCTCCAGCAGCACCAATTTGAGCGGCGGGTTGGCGATGGCGAAGTTGGCGTAGCCGGGCTTGACCTTCGCCGGCTCGGTGGCGAACAGCGTGGAGTAGAACGTGATTGCGGCGTCGAGATCGTCGACGTTGAGTGCGAGTTGCATGCGAGACATAGCGACCCCTCCAGAGTCTTCAGACATATATCGAACTGCCGAGCAAACCCAGCATGCCTACCTCTTTGATATATGTCAATATCTCTGGCACTCTTGGGTGCATGCCCAAAGCGCTGCCCGTCATCGACACCACCGCCCCGGTGTGCTGCGCCCCGGTGGCCTCCGGCCCGATGAACGACGAGGACGCCCTGCACATCGCCGTGCGACTCAAGGCGTTGGCCGATCCCGCGCGGGTCAAGATCGTGTCCTACCTGTTCAGTTCGCCCGACGGCGAAGTGGCCTCCGGCCAGCTGGCTACGGCGCTGGGCCTGACCGAGTCCACCGTCAGCCACCACCTCACTCAGCTTCGCAAAGCGGGCCTGGTGCTTTCCGAGCGGCGAGGGATGAACGTCTTCCACCGGGTTCGGCCGGAGGCGCTGCAGGCACTGTGTGCCGCGCTGGATCCCAACTGCTGTATCTAGACGATCTCGAGCAGCGCCCGTCGCGCGGCCGGAAGTTTGCGTCCCTGGGTGGATTCCCGGGCCGCGATGTCGGCGGCGGCAAGGACGAGGATGCGCGCCTTCTCGCGGGGATGTGCGGTCACGGCGAGGTCGGCGGCGAGGATCTGCGTCGCCTGACGGTTGCGACTGTCGACTTCGGCGGCGATGGCCGGCTCTGCTCGGGCGTCGAGGAGAAGCGCTCGCACGCCGGGCAATTCGCGGCAGGCGTCGAGGAACGCGATCAGGCGCCGCCGCGCACGCTCCGGTCCCGGGCTGTCCTCGGCAGTGCTGGCGATGACCCGGTCGAACACGGTGTCGTGAAACCAGCGGTGCAGCGCGACCAATAGGGCGGTGCGGTCGCGGAAGTGCACATAGAAGGTGCCTTTGGCATGACCCGCTGCCGCAGTGACATCGGCGATGGACAGCGACCTCAGCCCGTCGCGCTCGGCGAGTGCGACTGCGGCGTTGAGGATTTCGATGCGGGTGGGGTGGTTGTCGTCGGCGCGACTTCCTGGGCCGCGCCTTCGGGGCGGCGCGGTTTCGCTCACCGGGCCATCGCGGTGCGTAGACCCGTGAGGAATGGGGCGGTTCGCTCGAGGAATGCGGCGGGGCGCTCGATGAACGGCTGATGCCCCGCGCCGGCGAAGGTGACGGTGTGTGCGTTCGGCAGGGCCGCGCGGGCACGACGGCCGTCGAGGTGCCAGGGCAGGATGGGGTCGCGGGTTCCCCACGCCAGCAGGGTGGGGCAGCGCACGTCCGGGGCGAGAACCCGGGCGTCGTGCTCGGGATCTGTGAAGCTGCGCCACACGCTGGCATAGACCTCCGCCCGCTCCGCTGATCGGGAGGATTCTCTCGCGCGCTCAATCGCGGCGGCGACGGCGGCATTGCGGTCCCTCAGATACAGCCGCGGGAGATTTCGGTAGGCGGCGGGTGCCAGCCGTCGCGATCCGATGGCTTTGCAGGCCAGCGTCGTCCCGATCCACTGCGGTGAGAAGCCGCCGGGGGAGACCAGGACCAGGCCCGCGACACGGTCGGGCCGGCGCGCGGCGGCGTAGAGGGCAGCGAAGCCGCCCACCGAGTTGCCCAGCAGGACGTGCTCGCCACCGAGATCGTCGAGCATCTGCACCAGCAGTTCCCCGAACCCGACGGCGGTCTCCGGTTCAGATCGCGGGCTCTGGCCCTGTCCGGGCCAATCCAGAGTGGTGACGCACCAACCTGATTCCGCAAGCGCGGGTGCGACGGCCCCGAAGTCGCGATGGTCACCGCCATTGGCATGCAGCAGCACCAGGGAGGGGCCCGATCCCTGGGATTCCAGTTGAGGCGTCATGAACCGACAATACATGACCACTCGGTCAACTATTGTGGAAGGAAGGCCCGAGCTAGCGCAGCCGCAGCCCGAAGCTGACGAGATCGGCTGCGCTCTTGACTAATTCAGCCAGCGCTTCGGGATCTTGTCGCAGGTCGTCGTGACGCCAGGCCAGGCTGATGATGCCGTTCCAGCTCGCCCACAGGATGGTGGCGGTCTTCTGCGGGTCAAGCTGACGGATGCTGCCCTCGCTGATTCCGCGCTCGATGGCATCGACCATCCGCGCGTTCTGTTCATCGACGCGCTGGCTCAGCAGCGCCGCGGTTTCGGCGGCAGCGGGGTAGGGGCCTGGTTTGGCGGGGAAGGCGAGCATCCTGAAGAACTGCGGGTGGTCCAACGCGAAGCGCAGGTATTCCTCAGATGCGGCAAGGAGTTGCTCGATCGGATTGCGATCCGGCGTGTAGGCGCGGTCCATGTAGTCGCGGTCCACATCGAGGGCCCGCGCGACCACAGCGGCGTAGAGCCCTTCCTTGCTGCCGAAGTTGTTGTAGATCGAACCGACGGCAACGCCGGCGTGCTGGCCGATCTCTTCGACGGTGATCTCTTCGACCGGCCGATCGGAGAACATCGCCTGCGCCGCGGCGAGCAGTGCGTCCATCGTGCGTTGCTTGCGCGGATCCAGGCGGCGTTGCGCTGTGGTCTGCACGGGTCGATCGTACTGCGGACAGCCAATCTATTGAAATCGTTGCAACATTTGACTCAACGATTTAGCATCGCCTACATGTTAGAACCATTACAACAAGTTAGCCCGGAGTCGCGACTCCGTGACCTGGGCATCGAACTGCCGGCGCCGTTCCCGCCGGCCGGCGAGTACGTGAACGCCGTTCGGACCGGTGACCTGCTGATTCTCGGCGGACACATCCCCCTCAGCCCGCCCGAGGCCCTCATCCTCGGCAAGCTGGGAGCCGATCTGAATGTCGAAGAAGGACGGCGGGCCGCCCGATTCGCCGCGATAAGCGCGCTGGCCACCATCCGGTCGGCTCTGGGCACCCTCGATGCGGTCAAGCGAGTCGTCCTGGTCCGCGGAGTCGTCAACGCGGCGCCCGATTTCATGGGTCACACCCAGGTGATCGACGGAGCCTCGGAAGTCTTCGTCGGCGTGTTCGGTGAGGCCGGACGTCACGCGCGACTGGCGATGGGCGTGGCATCCCTGCCGGCGAACCTTGCCCTGGAGATCGAGGTGACCATCGAGGTCGTTCAATGAGCGGCGGCGAGTCGACACTCGCCGTCGTTGGCCGCCTAAGCCGTGCGCAGGTCGAGCAGAACGTGCGACGCGCCGCGCGACGGATGGGATGGGATCGCCCGGATGCTCTGGCGGTCAACGACATCCCATTTCCCGACTCCTCGGTGGCCGCCGGGGCCGCAGCGCTGTTGCGCAAGGAGGCGCCGCCTGTGCTCGCCGCACACAGTTACCGGGCCTACCTTTTTGGTGCCCTTCTCGGCACGCGGGACGGATTGTGTTGGGCACCCGAACTTTTGTTCGTCTCCGCCATGCTCCATGACCTCGGGCTCACCGAGTTCGTCGGCGGGGCAGGGCCTTTCGAACAGCGCGGCGCCGCCGCGGCGGAATCGTGGCTGCGGGCTCAGGGCTGGCCGGAGGACCGGGCGGAGATCGTCGCGAAGGCGATTCGCATGCATCTCGACGTGGGTCGGGCGGGCAAGGAACGCCCTGAGGTTGCCTTGCTGCACTTCGGTACGGCCGCCGACGTCACGGGCATGCGACTGGAAGACATCCACCCAGACACCGTCGAGGAGGTGATCGACGCCTATCCGCGGGCGGGATTCGCGCAGTTCTTCGCCGACAAAGTCCGCTCCGAGGCGCGATCCCAGCCGCACTCGGCCACCGCGGCGCTGTGCCGCTGGGGCCAATTCTCCTGGCGCATCAAACATTCACCGTTCACGGAGTGATGATGACTCAGCCTCTCGGCAACCCCACCATGGCCACGCTGTTGGCCGCAGGCCTGATCTTTCTTCTGGCGCTTGTCCTCGGTATCTGGAAGTACCGGCAGATGGCC
>CAISDL010000022.1 GCA_903884065.1 uncultured Actinomycetes bacterium
CCCATCCGCGCACCGGCGGGTGCCCATGCGCCATGGCCAGCAGTTCATCGAACCGACGGACCGTCGACGCCACTCCCAACAGGGCCCAGGCCTGCGCGAAGCCAGACACCACCGCGCGCACAGGAATCTGATTACGCCCGATCTGCCTGCCCCCGATCGACTGCCACTCCAGGGTGTAACGGCTGTCGTCCCGCCGACCGGCGTCGAGGGCGGCGATCCAGTCGCGGACCGCGGCGATGTCGTCACCCACCTGCGACGGCCTGGGCCCGCGCAACGGCACCTCGATGGGAACGAACGGCGAACCCTCGGCGTGTGCCCGCAGCAGCGAGCCGTCGTCCCACCGCCGCCGGACCTTGGCGGCAACCTCCGCCGCCGTCGTCCAGCTCACGACCGCCGGCCGTCCCGTCGGGTGCGGTACTCCTCGATGGTCATCGTCTGGAGCCGGGAGAACTGGCCGGTCGGGTTGTCTACGTAACCAATGGCTTTCACGTAGGGCTCGATGACGTGGACCTTCTGCAGCGGGGTGACGATGAGCAGCTGCAGGCCGAGGGTGGCGAACAGCTGCAGGGCGTAGCGGGTGGAGACGTCCGAGCCGCGGCCGAACGCCTCGTCGATGACGGCGAACCGGAAGTCCTTTGACTTCTCGACTCCCCACTCCAGCCCGAACTGGTAGGCCAGCGACGCAGCGAGGATGGTGTAGGCGAGTTTCTCCTTCTGGCCACCTGACTTGCCGTCGGAGTCGCTGTAGTGCTCCCACTCGACGTCGGTGTCGGCGTCTCGTTCGGAGGCGGAGAAGACGAACCAGTTGCGGACGTCGGTCACCCGCCGGGTCCAGTTCTTGTCTGCCTCGGCGTAGCCCTCGCGGCCGCGGAACCGCTCGATGATCTGCTTGACGTCGAGGAAGCGCTGCTCCGAATACTGGTCGCCGTCGACCGCGAGGCTGTCGTTGGTGAGGTTGCGCAGATCGGAACGGAACTGCGCCACTTCCTGATTGGTGGTCGGCTCCTTCTCCAGACGGATGTAGCGGCCGGGGTTGTAGGGCACCGCCCCGAGCGCTTCGTTGATGCGGTCGACCCGCTCGTCGATGGCCGAGCCCTGCCGGTTGAGCCAGTTGTTGAAGCCGGCGAGCTCCTGGATGGCGTTCTTGTTGAGCTGTTCTTTGAACTCCGCCTCGAAGCGCGGCAGGTCGTCGTTGGCGACGCGGTCGCGGAATGCCAGGAAGTCGGCGCGGGCCTCGACGTTGGCGTCCATGTCGGCGCGAAGCTCCGGCCAGCGGCGCAGGAAGTCCGCCATGCGCTGGCTGAGGTTCAGCGCGTATCCGTTGAGTTGCTCCCCCAGGCGCCCGATCCGGTGGTGAATGTCGTCCGACAGCGCCCTCTCGGTGTCGCCGCAGGCGGCCGCGGTCGTCGGACGCCTCTTTCCGAGCCGCGTCTCCAGGGCCTCGTACACCGATCGGGCCGCCGCCACCTGGTCCGCAGGCTGGGCGGCGACGAACTCGTCGTCGCGCGCTTTGGAGTTTTCCGCGTCCTGCGCTGCCTTGGCGGTGGTCGCCAGACGGCCGGCGAGATCGGTGATCAGTTCACCGACGGCCGTGGCCTGGGCGTCGTTGTCGGCGATCGCCCGGGCGATTTCGTCGAGCCGCGAGGAACCGGCGAGCAGTCGTTGCCGTTCGGCTTCGTGGGCGCCGGCCCGCGCGTGCGCCTCGTCGACGTCGAGGTCGGTCCAGGAGCGGTACTCCTCGATGCGGGCGAGGGCTTGCAGCCTGTCCTGCAGGACCTCCCGCTGCGCGTAGAGGCTCGTCAACTCGTTGGTGGCCGCCTCAAGCGTGGCGTTCAGTTCGGCGAGTTCGTCGCGCAGCGCGGCGATCTTGCGTTCATTGGCCCAGCCGAGCACCCAGCGGCGGGGGTCGTCGACGCGGTGGCGGTCGTCCTTCTCGTGGCGCTCCCCGGAACGCACCTGGCCCTCGCGGGTGACGGCCCGCTTGTGGCTGCGGAACTCCTCAACACTGGAGGCGCAGCGGTAGTCGGCGCGCTTGGTGAGTTCGTGGGTCAGGTAGGCGTGGAAGGGCCCGTCCTTGATGTCGAGGCAGTCGGCGAGCACCAGGCCGTCGTGGCGGACCGGCTGCAGCGCAACGCGTTGGGCGGGGACCCGCTCGTAGACCAGCTTGGCTCCCCGGCCGCCGAAGGTGAGCCGGCGGCCGTTCACCCACCGGGCCACCGCCTCGTAGTGCTGCTGAGGCACCAGCAGGGACAGGGCGAAGCCGCGCAGGACCCGCTCCGCGGCGCCGCGCCACTGCGCGTGCTCGTCGTTGACGTCGAGCAGTTCGCCGGCGTACGGCAGCGTCTCGGGTGTCACACCGAGGGCGGCGCAGAGTTCCGCGCGCAGCTCGACCTGTTCGGCGGGCAGGTTGTTGGTGCGTTGTTCCAGGCTCACGAGTTCGTCGTTGACGCCGGCGGCCTTGCGTTTCAGCTCGCTCTCCCGGCCGTGGGCGTCGGCGATCGCGCCGTCGAGCGCGGACTTCTGCTCGGCCAGGCGCGGACGTTCCGCGCCGACCCGGGCGGCCAGTGCGGTGAATGCGGTGCCGTCACCGACCGGGTCCAGCCCGGCGTCGGCGACGGCGCCGTCGAACCGTCCCCGGGCATCCCGGCGGGCCTGGGCCTGGGCGCGGGCCTCGCCGGCGAGTCGCTCCAGCTCGCCGATGCGGTCCCCGCCGGCTGTGGCGCGCTCCTCGATGAGCGCGTCGTGTTCGGCTTTGAGTGTGCGCTCCCGGGCCTTGGCGGCGTCCTGTTCCCGCCACAACCGGGTGCCCTCGGCCTGCAGCGCGGCGATCTCCTCGGCGAGCAGACCGGAGCGCAGTTCGGCGATGAAGAGCCGGACCGCCGCTCTCTCGCGTTCCAGGGACTGCTTTTCGGCAAGGGCCGCATCGTATTTCGCCGCGGTCGCCACGACCGGCTCGAGTGCGTCGAGTTGCTCGCGGGCCCGCTTGACCGCGTCGTGCGCCTTGGTCAGGTCGTCGAAGTGGGCGATGATGTCTCGCACCCGGTCAGTGGCGTCGCTGGGTTCCAGCATGTGATCGCGGACGAAGTCGTTGAGGTTGCCCACCGACTTCATCGACACGGTCTGGTGGAACAGCTCGAGGGCCTGCTCGGAGCGGATTCCCAGCAGTCGCCGCAATGACGTTGCGTACTTGGGGAACTCGTCGAAGAGCTCCGCCCCCGACGCGCGCAGCCGCTTGCGCAGATCCTTCAGGTCCGAGCCGAAGTGAGCGAAGTCGGCGTCGACCGACAACGCCTCGGTGGCGGTGACGAAGAAACGGTAGGGCTGCCCCGCGCTGTCGCGCTGCTGGAACACCTGGGCGAGGGTGACGGTCTCGTCGTGCCCGTGGTTGATGAAGACCCCGAGGATCACCGAGTAGGTGCGGCGGTTCTCCCGCAGTCCTTTGGCGCGGGAGCGTCCGGTCGCCTCGTTGCGCTCGGACTTGTAGTGGCCCTCGACGTAGGAGCGCAGGGTGCGCTCCCGGGCGTCGGCGCCGGCGGCCTTGTTGTAGGCGGCCTTGTGCGACGGCATGAGCAGCGTGGTCAGCGCGTCGACGATGGTCGACTTGCCCGAGCCGATGTCGCCGGTGAGCAGCGCGGTGTCGGTGCCGGGGGTGAACCGCCAGACGTGGTTGTCGAAGGTCCCCCAGTTGTAGACCTCCGCGTACTGCAGGCGGTAGCCGGCCCGCGGGGAGGCCCCGAGGTCCAGTGTCGAGAACAAGCCGTCACTCATCGTCGTCCCCCGCCCCCGCGGCTCTCGCCTGATCAACGCCTCCGGCGTACTCCCGGAGCTTGGCCGCGAAGTCCGACAGGGTCTGGGCGTCGACGTAGGCCTTGAGGATTCGCCGGACCTCCCACTGGTCGTTCTGGCCGCGCAGCTGTCGCAGGAAGCCGAGTTCAGCGGCCTTC
>CAISDL010000023.1 GCA_903884065.1 uncultured Actinomycetes bacterium
ACGGGATCGCCGGCTACCGGCGCCGCCGCCGGGTGACGACCACTACGCCGGATCCGGCCGACCAGAAGGTCCCCGACCTGCTCAAGCGGGATTTCACCGCCACCCAGATCAACACCCGCTACGTCGGGGACATCACCTACCTACCGCTGGGCATCGGTGGCAACCTGTACCTGGCCACGGTGATCGACTGCTGCTCGCGGCGGGTCGCGGGGTGGGCGATCGCCGATCACATGCGCACCGAACTCGTCGCCGACGCCCTCAACGCCGCCGCCGCGTTGCGGGGCAGCCTGGCCGGTGCTGTATTCCACGCCGATCACGGAAGTCAATACACCTCAAGGGATTTCGCGCAACTCTGCCAAGTTCTTGGAGTTACCCAGTCGATGGGTGGTGTGGGGTCAAGCGCCGACAACGCTCTGGCGGAATCGTTCAACGCCGCCCTCAAACGCGAGATCCTGCAAGACCGTTCCTGCTGGCCCGACGCGGCGACCTGCCGGCGCGAGGTCTTCCGATGGCTGGCCCGCTACAACACCAAACGACGGCACTCCCGATGCCGCTATTCCAGCCCCGCGACCTACGAAAGGAGCCTGACGACCGCTACGCTGCCCGAAGCCGCCTAACCACAAATCCCGTGTCCACTACACGGGGGCAAGGCCCTCCACAGCGACGGGCAACACCAGGTCGAAGACAGGGAATTGGTTACGGCCGAACTATGCTTGGCACTGACCGCGCCGTGCAGGTTGGGCATGAAATGCACCCGGCACCGTTGCCATGACGATCCGGAGAACTGTTGGGCCACAGCGGCTTTAAGCCCAGCATTGGCATCAGAGATGACCAGGTGCACCCCGGCCAGCCCGCGGGCCTTGAGGCTGGCCAGGAACCCACGCCAGAACTCGAAGGACTCACTGTCCCCGACCGCGGTGCCCAACACCTCCCGGGTGCCCTCGATGGATACCCCGGTGGCCACCACCAGTGCTCGAGCAGCGAGGGGAAGAACGACCCCACCCGCAGCTTGGGGATCTTGACCTCGATGTCCCCGGAGGTGGTCGAGACCGTCTTGGATCGGTGCCCGTTGCGGTGGGTGCCGCGGTCCTCGGACCGTTGGTAGCGGCCGGCGCCGATCTTCTCGGTGGCTTCGGCCCCGATCAACGCCTGCGGTCCGGCGCGGATCAACTCGGCGAACACCGCCCCCACCTCAGCGGACTTCAGGGCATCGAGCTGGGCGAGCAGGGTAGAATGGTCATGGGTCATCGCGTCGTGTGTCCTTTGCTTGAGTCACTTTGGCAACGACACACCCGGCACGCCGGGACGCGGTCGACCTCAGGCCCGAAACCCCACCATCCCAGGGGACTTACCCTGCCAATGTCGCCGACCCTGACCGCCGCACAGGTGGACCGTGTCTGCGATGTGATCATCGCGACGACTGGCTGAGTCAACCGCACGGTGCCGGTTCAGCCGGCTGACTCCCACCTGAAGCGATTCGCATCTAGCCAGGCGGCTTCGGCAGCTAGTCCGGCCTCGAAACTTGTGACTGGGTTGAAGTTGAGGCGAGCGCGAGCCCGATCGGGCAGAACGACGAGACGGGACGGCTGACGCGTCCCCGGCGTATTCTCTACTGCAGGGGCCTTGCCGACGACGCGCACGACCGCTTCCAGAACCTCCGCCGTACTCCTGCCAATCCCTGAGCTGATATTGAAGATCCGCTGCCGGTTTTCGTCCGGCGTCGCTGCCGCAGCAACAAATGCTTCGGCTACGGCATCACATGGCACGTAATCCTTGACGTCGAGTCCGCCACCGTGCAGCACAGCAGTCCCACCGGTGACGGTGAGGCAGGCTTTAATGAAGGAAGGGACCGCCCGCGGCACTAGTTCGCCGGGACCAAAAACGGTCGAAACACGCAACACGGTGGACCGGTTCCCGAGCGCAGATTCGGCCTCGAGCTTCGCTTCCGCGTAGGGCGTTGCCGGGTTGGGGAGCGTGTCTTCATTGACAGGGTTGTCATTCCAGGACCCGTATACATCCGCTGAGCTGGCGAAAACTATCGGTACATCCCCCGCGACATCCGCCACGACTGCCGCCATGCGAGTGTTCACAGAACGCTCATACGATGCCTTCGCGGCCAGGTCGAGGCTTGCCGGCGGCGGCTGATAGCCAAGGTGCATGATTGCGTCCGCACCGGCGATGACATCCTCTAGGTGTTCGGCGAATCCAGGCTCTTGGAGGTCCGTCGCTGCGACGCGAACTAGCTCCGCGTTCTCCAAGTCAGCCAGACGCCACGGATCCTTTTTGCAGACCGCGGTTACCGCGGCGCCCCCGCTCAGCGCGGCGCGTACGACTGCGCTTCCGATGAAACCGTCTGCTCCGAGTACGACGTAGCGCCGAGTGCCAGGCCCAATCACCAGTTCCGAATGCTCTCGGCCGCCGTATCGCTCAAACCGCCGGCCTGCAGCCACTTCACGTAGCGCTCGAGGCCGGTGCGAATGTCGACCTCGGGCTGGTAGCCGAGTATCTTGCGGGCCAAGCTGGTGTCGGCGTGGTGGTGCATAACATCCCCTGGGCGAGACTCATCAAAGGTCGGCTCAATGCCGCTGTCTGGGTTGATGATGTCGGAGAGATCACGCGCGATCTCCATGATGCTGACGTTCTCTCCTCGGGCGATGTTGATGGACTCACCAACGAGTTCGTCGGACGCCGACGCCATCACAATGCCGGCGGCTGTCTCCTCGACCCACGTGAAATCACGCGTCTGCGACCCATCACCGAAGATCACTGGGGCCTCACCCGCGAGCAGACGCGAAGCAAACTTCGGGATCACCTCGGCGCTGTCTCCCGTGGCATGTTCGCGCGGACCATACGAATTGAACGGGCGAATTACTATGACTGGTATGCCATAACGCCGTTGACACGCCTGGGCATATAACTCACCCGCAGCCTTCGCCGCGCCGTAAACGGTGGTGGGCAGCAATCTGTGGCGCTCGTCCATAAGCTCGGTCTCGCCGGAACCGTAGGCTTCAGATGAGGAGACGTATACAAAGCGGGAGACGTTGTGTCGGACGCTCGCCAGGCAGGTTTTGAGTGTCCCGGTCGCATTGGTTTCATGTGACTCGATTGGCTTGCTGAGAGACGCTCGTAGGTTCCCACATGCCATATGGATAACCAGAGCTGCGTTCGGTAGCTCCGCGTCCAGTACTTCATCATCGAGCACACTGCCGACAACGAGTCGGGCACCTTTTGAAATGGCATCTTTGACGTTTTCGGGTTTCCCTACACTTAGGTCATCGACAGCGACAACATCAGCGCCGACGGCAACGAGGCGGTCGACCACGTGGCTGCCGATGAAACCAGCGCCCCCTGTGACGACGACCTTCGACCCGTTCAGATTCATCAGTCAACTCCAATGGTCACGTTTATCGGTTTAAGGGCAAGCTAATACACACAGGGAACGCTGGGCGTAGGCCGGTTGCGTTCGCCGGTTGCGTTCGTAGTGAGCCGGTAGCGTCAGCGTGCTCCATCCCCGCGTAACACTGCGGGAATCGTTCGGACCAAGATTCCGAAGTCGCTGACGAGCGTGCGTTGGTGCACGTAGCGGACGTCGAGTTGGAGCATCTCGAGGGTGCTCACAGTGCTGCGACCGCTCACCTGCCAAAGTCCAGTGATTCCGGGGCTTACGGCGAACCGGTGGTCGTACTCGCTTGGAAACGCTTCGGCCTGCCACTCGAGCATAGGCCTTGGTCCTACGAGGCTCATGGTTCCGAGAAGAACATTGAACAGCTGGGGTAGTTCATCCAAGCTCGTCCGCCGCAGCAACGAACCAAATTTAGTAATTCGAACGTCGTCCTCGATCTTCCAACTGCCGCCACTGCAGGTGTCCTCACCGCGTAACTGGCGGTCGATCAGCTCCCGCAGGGCACCGTCGTCGCAGCCGTCGGTCATCGTGCGAAACTTATAGCACGTGAAGAGCTCTCGCTGCCGTCCGACGCGATGCTGCTTGAATAGAGCAGGTCCAGGACTCGACGCTCTAATCCCGAACGCGATCAAGAGCATCATTGGTGACAAAAGGATAAGCGCGATTAGCGCGATCATGATCTCCGCGGTCCGCCGTGAAGCCCGCTGCCAAGACTGCTCCGGCGGAGGCGGGTATAGGTGCAAGACAGCAGGGACCGCTGAAATCGTGCGTGTTGCGGCAGGAATCGGTTTCAGTTCAGGCGTGGGGTTGGGTGTGGCGGCGGCGTTGTCGCCGAACACGTATGGGATTCCACGTTGATCCGTCTTCTGCACCCTTTTCGGTTCCCCTAGGCCACTCGCTGCCGACACTGAATTGGTGTCGAACAGGACAGGTTTGACCACTTGAGGTTCGCGCTGAGCCTCTAGGCTCTCCTTCTTAGCTGGCGGTGCTTCAATCAGCTCTGAGTCATCGGTAACGGAAGACTCGATGCTTTGCGTCAACTTCCAGCCCCCATAGCTCAGTTGAATGTCCGTGGAACTGCCGTTCGAGTGTGTTCTAAGCGTAGTCTTAGCCTAGTGCAGGGAATCTATCACCTAACCCGCGAGCTAGGCCAGTGTTCGCGGGCCACGGAGATAGGTGCTTATGTGTACCCCACGTCAGTGGTCCTAGGGAACGCTAACGTTTGCTGGTTGCTTTTTATCGGACAGGGTTCGGCATCGTAGGCTCGCTAAGGCGGCACTTACTTCGTGAACACGCATTATGGAGGGTTTTTTGCAGTGGAGCAGCGCCTCATTGTCGAGCAGTTCGACCCAGAGTTGCCCAAACCGGGCGGCATAGATACGTGTATTCGCGGTCTAATTCGCTACTGTCCGCCGCACATCAAGTTGAGGATCGCAGGCGTGGACGCGATCGGTAACAAGCGACTCGGCGAATGGGCTGAATACGATCTAGGCGGTGGGCGAACGGTAGAGTTCATGCCGCTTGTTCGACTCGACCACTCGAATCTCAAGCGTTCGATTCCGCACTCTGTGCGAGTCGCTATTGGACTACGTAGGTACCGACCGGCCCCCGATGCCGACGTGGTTCAGGCGCATCGGATCAACTTGGGCGCAACCGCGATGCGTCTCTACCCCCGCGCCGCGCACGTTCAGTTTCTCCATTGGAGCGGCGAGGCCGTCAGCGGAAACGAATCCTTCTTCCGGCGCGCCATGTTTGCCTACCGTTGGCTCGAGCGGAGCGTTTTGCCGCGAACTGTCGATACTGTTGTTTTCAGCAAGGCTGGAGCTGATCGGCTTCGGAAAGTGTCTGATACTGTGCGCTTCTCACCTACCTGGTACGACCCGCTCGAGTTCTACCCTTCCGATCAAGAGCCTGAAACCAGGAACAAGATCCTATGGGCCTGCCGGATTGAACCCCCGAAAAACCCAGAACTTGCGGTGGAGGTAATGGCTAGGTTGCCAAAGCGGTACAGCTTGACGGTGGCAGGTTCGGGAACAATGGAGCCACTAATGCGGGCTCTGGCTGGGCAGTCGCCGGCTGCGGATAGGATCAACTTTCTGGGCGCTGTGCCGAAATCGGAGATCGGTGCTGTCATGCGAAGTCACCATTTAATGCTGATGACATCACGTTTTGAAGGATTCTCGCGCGCGATCGTCGAAGGTTTGGCGACTGGGCTTCCAGTCGTCACCACCCCAGGTGGAGAGCCGAATGGACTGGTTAAGACGGGCGTCAATGGCGCCCGCGTTGATGGCGATATGGCAGAGCTGTTTCCTGCGGCGATCGAAATCGCGGCAGGGATCCGTTCAGCTGACGCTCAAGACTCCGTCCGTGACCTGAGTGCAGCCAACGTCGTACCGAACGTGTTGAACATCCCCGATCGACGATAATTCAATTGTGGCGCGACCGCTTAGGCAGTGTGTCAGGATCGGGTGTCGTTTGGCCGGCCAACCTGATCTGGGCCTGAGGCGCTGTCGCCTGAAGACTGACTAACTTCGTTCGTAGTCGTGTCTTCGTCGCTTCCATATCCGTAGTAGCCGTAGCGGTATCTATACGAACCGCCTCTGCCTACGGGCTCCATGGTGGAAACTGCTCCCAAGATTATGGCGCCTACGTCTTTGAGGTTCGCAATGCCGTGCGCGAGTTGGTCCCGCTTGGTCTGTCCGTGTCGCGCGATGATGAGGGCGCCATCCGCGTTTGCTGCTAGAAGGGCCCCGTCTGTGACCGCGAGTTGGGGCGACGAGTCAACGATGACGTAGTCGAACTCGGACCTTAGTTCGCTGAGGACTTTTTTGGCCGTCAGTGAGCCGAGCAATTCGCTCGGATTCGGTGGCGTCGGTCCCGCGGCGAGCACTGTGAGGTTTGGAAACTTGGTTTCTTGGAGGGCGTCCGAGAGGGACGCCCTACCGCTCAGCACCGTGCTGAACCCGACGGAGCCGATCAGGTCAAGATATTTATGCAAAGACGGGCGACGCATATCCCCATCCACCAGCACAACTTTGTTATCAGCTTCGGCCAATGCCAGTGCGATATTGATGGATGTTGTGGATTTTCCCTCACTGGGCACCGCGCTCGTGGTCACGATTACACGTGGAGGATGGTCGACAGCTAGGAACTGGAGATTTGTACGCAATTTACGGAATGATTCGGCTATTGCCGAGTTGTCGGTCTCGAATGATATTGCGGGTGAATTACGGACCCCCTTATCGAGAGGAATGTTTCCGACCACGCCGACTCCGGTAATAGCCTCCAAAGTCTCGCGGTCGTTGACAGTGTTGTCCACGACATCGCGAGTGAACGCCAGGGCTATGCCCGCTGCCAGGCCTAAAACCAATCCCAATGCGATGTTGCGCGAGGGGCGGGGGACAACAGGCGTTGTCGGGATCGACGCCCGTTGTTCGACTATTACACGTGCATCAGGCTGGGCACCGGGTTTCGGTGTCTCCAGTTCACGCACCATTGCTACGAACTCGTCAGACAAGGCATTAGCGATGTCCCTGGCTCTGACCGGGGAGTTGTCAGTGACCTTGACATCAATAAGAACAGTGTCCGGTTTTGCTGAGGCCTTAATTTCCTTGGCGAGCGATTCGGCAGTGACGTCGAGGCCTAGCTTGTCAATAGTTCGCTGAGCCACCGTTGTACCCGTCAGCAGTTCGGTGTAGGAGAGCACTCTCTCCTGCGACAGACGGTTTCCCTGGTAGAGATCGTTCGCCGATGCCCCGAGGGTAGTAGAAACGAAAAGTCGGGTGGAGGCACTATAAAGCGGGGTGGTCGTGAGTGTGTACGCAGCAGCACCTAGTAAGGCAACGGCGGTCGTGATTAGTACCGTTATCCAACGGGCTCGCAGCAGTTTGCCAAATTCCTGGAGGCTCACCGAAGTCGCTCCCTGCACTGTCGGTTGACCGTCACATTCCCCATCTTCATTACTTGCACGCCGGCACCGACACGACAGGGGTAACGGCGTCGATCAGCGGCTGGACTGGAACCCTCGGTTCACCTGGCGCAGTCGGCTCGGAGAGTTGGAAACTCAATTCGCCGCTTTGGCCGGCTGGAACTATGACTTGCACCTCAAATGCGGGATGGCCGCGTTCAGTCGCCTCACTGGGCACAATTCTCTCGCCGTTCGAGGTTACGCTTCTTAGTTCGGCGCCCTTTGTAGCCAGAAGGCGGACCGAGGAAACCATCGAACCGGGTGGCACCTTGAAAGGCAGGTCGGGCGGCAGGCCACCGCTGCCCGCGACGTATTCCGGGAGGGACTTCATGTCGCCACTAGCGGTGTTGGTCAACCGCACGGTGACCGTCGAGTTCCTCATTTTGCCGTCACAGCCGTCGGCCGCGTACTCAATCTCACGCTTCAAGTAGTAGTCCATTTTATTGCCACCAAAGTTATTGATCACAACCTCGGCAATCGGTGCCGTGTCGTCGGGAATGATGTGCCCGAGTTTCGTACCCTCCAGTACATTCTGCTCATCGGGGAAGGCACTCCACACCGAAATGCGGCGCTCAGCGACTGCGCGCCCCAGCGCGTCCAGTAGTTTCCCGGGGGACTGGACCTGCCCTGTTATCTTCCGGACGACCTCATTGGCGATGTCTTGCAGGTATTTCTTGCGGGCTTCCCGATCTTTGGGGAACTTGATGTAGGCGGTGGATTCGGTCAGTTCGACTACGTTGTCCTGGTTGACCACTTGCCCATCGGGGAGGGTCACCGACCCCTCGGCGCCGAGGATATAGCTCAGTGCCACCGGGTCCAGCGCGATGACTCCGTCGAGTTTGGTTCCCGTCTGGCGTTCCACCATGGATTTCCATATCTGGGCTGCATAGGGGAAATGCGCGCTCTGGTTGCTGTTGCGGACGTCGGTTGTTGCGCGGCTCACGCCGTAGAGGTCGTTGAACTCCGGCCCAAGATCAACGTCAGCGGTCGCCTTGTAAAGTTCTGTGTTGGGCGCTATAGCGTCAACTGTCGGCTTTCCGTCAGTGAACCGCAGAATCCCGAAGCCGCCCAGCAGTCCGCCGGTTCCCCGAGCCTCGGCATTGGTCTGGAAGGCCATCAGGTAGGCGCGCGGTCCATCGGCTCCCATCATTGCCGGCCCGATCTTTGCCGCCAGCGTGGTGTTCTGCAGCAGCGAGGCAATCTCAGACGTCTGGGTTTGAAGTTGTGTACGCGCATTCTCGATCGGTGCGACGAATCCGGCTTTCGGAACCGCTGCAGCCTGCTCGTTCAGCCGCGCCGCACTCGCGGACAGTTCGGCAAGCTGGGGTTCCTGCGAGCGGAGAAGTTGCAGGTTCACACGGCCGTTCTCGTACAGCTTGCTGGGTGAGAGGCCGATTCCGGCTTTGGCGGCGGGCTGGAGAATGTCCGCGGCCAGCCCGACGACGACGTCGGAAATCTGCTGGCCGGTCTTGAAGGGGCTGCCCAGTACCGGTACTGCAGCGGCGACGGTCCAGGGCAGTGAGTGCATCGTCGACCGCGCGGACTGTGCCTGGGACAACGCGTTCGCGGCCTGCTGGGTGGCGTCCTCGGAATTGCCCTTCAACAATGCGTCTCTGACCTGCTGCGCGCTTTGCCGGGCCTGCTCCAGATTCGACTTGGCGCTGAGAGCAGTAACGCCCAACCAGGCCCCGAACACGAGGAGCAGGGCAAGCAGCGCCAGACCGGCCCAGCGCAGGGGACGCCGTTCCTTGGGGAAGCTGTCGACCGGATCGCGGCCCGAAGGCGTGCGGGGGAAATTGCTCACTTAACAGTTCCTATAGATGCAGCTGGATGCGGTTTACGTGGGCCCCACAACGCACAGAGCAGGGCGGCCGGACAACGGCCGCCCTGCTCTGTGACGTGAAGGATTTATCAGCTGGGGTTGCAGCCACCGTGGTTGTACGAGTGGGTGTAGGTCCCGGCCGCCGAGTAGGGGCCGCCCAGGCTGGTGGTGATGCCGGCGACGCAGGTCTGCTGGCTCTTGCTCTCGAACCAGGTCCACAGACCAGGAATGAACGGCTTGGCCCACAGAACCGCGTTGAGCGGAGTGAAGGTCCACACCTCAACGGTGTTGGCGTTGTTCCAGTAGGTCGGGTTCTGGGAACCCAGCCAGATGAAGTTGTTCTGGAAGATGCCGGAGCCGACAGCGCTGGCGCTCTTACCGGCGACGACGGCCGCCTCCGCGCAATCAGCGCCCGAGGTGACATCGCAGACGGCCGTACCGGCACTACTGCCGAGAGCCGTGGCGAAGGAAGTCAGTGAAGGTGCCATGGGCGCGAACGAATCAGCCTGTGCAACCACCGGAGTGATAACAGCTGCTGCGGCCATGGCGAGGGCAGCGGTACCCAGTTGAAGTTTGGTGGTAGCGGTAGTCATTGGATTCCCCATCCCCTACATGTGGCTTTGCTTTCAAGGTGCAGCCTGCCATCCGTGTCATGGGTTGTCAACTCAAACGCGCAAACTATCCGGCCAGGGCTCGCTCAGCATTCTTTCAGGGGCCGCACGGACTGCGTTAAGCAGGGAAATTCGCTTTCCCGACCCCGCCTCGCCTTCGCGAATTACGCGGCGACGACTCCGGGCTTGAGGTATGTCACCAGGCTGACGTCGATGCCCTCGTCGATGAAGTAGTACTGGCATCCCTTGAGGTAGCGCATGTATTTGTCGTAGGTCTGTTGGTCGGTGGCCGCGATCGCCGCGTCCTTGTTGCGCTCCAACGCGTCGGCCCACAGTCCCAGTGTTTTGACGTAGTGGGTCCGCAGGGACACCGCGTCGGGCACCGCGAAGCCGGCCTTCTCGCCGTGCTCGATCATCATCGCGGTGGTCGGAATTCGGCCGCCCGGGAAGATTTCGGTCAACATGAATTTGATGAACCTAGCTAACTCGAACGTTAGTTTCTTGCCGCGATTGGCCATATCAAGTGGGTGATAGCCGACGCTGCTCTGGATCGTCATCCGGCCGTCGGCGGGGAGGATGTCGAAGCAGTTCTTGAAGAAGTCGTCGTAGCGCTCGAAGCCGAAGTGCTCGAATGCCTCGATCGACACGATCCTGTCGACGGGGGAGTGGAACTGCTCCCAACCCTCCAGGCGAACGTCGAAGGTCCGGTCGCTGTCGACGTCCTCCAGTAGTTGCCGGCAGTAGGCCTGCTGATTGTTCGACAACGTCAAACCGATCACATTGACGTCGTACTTCTGCATCGCCCGCTGAAGGGTCAAGCCCCACCCGCAACCGATCTCGAGCAGTGTCATCCCCGGCTTGAGGTCCAGTTTGTCGAGGTTGAGGTCGACGTTGGCGATCTGTGCTTCCGACAAGGTGACGTCCGGACCGGTGAAGTAGGCACAGCTGTACTTGCGGGTCGAGTCCTGGAACAGCCCGAAGAAATCATCGGAGAGGTCGTAGTGCGCCTGGATGTCTTCGAAATGGGGCCGCATCTCGTTGCTGTCGCTGGCCTCAGGCATAGATGTCTTCACTTTCCGTGCTGCTTGGTGTGCAAATCACCACGGCCCCTGCGTGTGGTGCGCCCTCTTGACCCTGAACGATACCGCGATCCGGGGCTACTTCCAGCGCAGGGTCGGTGTCGGCCGTGTCCGTCAAAGTTCCGCTACCGGGCCTCGGCGAACTGGGAAAACGTCGTGTCGAGTTCGCTGATGATGTCGTCCCAGAGCGGTTCGGGGAGGTCATGGGCCATGCCGTCGAAGAGCACCAGTCTCGCTCCCGGGATCGCGGCGGCAATTGCGCGGCCGCCTGCGGGGCGCATCAACTGGTCCGCCTTGCCGTGGATCACCACCGTGGGCGCGGCGATCCGGGCGTCGTAGCGTCTGAGGCTGCCGCTACCGAGAATGGCGCTGAAATGCCGGCCGATGCCCTGAGGGTAGAAGCAACGCTCGTAGGTCTCGATCGCATCGGCCCGCAACTGTTCGTCGGACTTCCGATAAGCCGGGCTGCCGATGATCTTCGACACCCGCACCGAGTTCTCGACGATGACGTCGCGGGGCGAACCGGGGTGCGGGCCCTTGATCAAGGCCATCAGTGCCTTGGGCGCCGGCGGCGGCAGCAGCGGGGAGTTATTGGAGGAGAAGATGATGCCGAGGCCCGCCGTCCGCTCGGGGAACCGGCCGGCGAAGATCTGCGCGATCATCCCGCCCATGGACGCCCCGACGATGTTGGCACGTCCGATGCCGAGGTGGTCGAGCACGGCTGCGGCGTCGTCGGCCATGTCTTCGAGGCGGTATACCGACGAACTGGGCAGTCCGGCGAACGAGCGCAGCAGGTTGGGGACCAACGAGCCGTCGGCTCGCCGCCCGTGCAGCTTGGTGGACAGGCCCACGTCGCGGTTGTCGAAGCGGATCACCCGATAGCCCAGATCGACGAGCTTCTGACAGAACTCGTCGTGCCACAACACCAGTTGCGCGCCCAGGCCCATGATGAGCAGAACCGGTGGATCGTCGACGTTGCCCAGGTCTTCGTAGTGGATCTCCAGGTCGACCGGTTCGGGGCCGTCCCAATGGCTGGGTGCGTAACCCGAGCGCACCTGCACGGGCTCAGACCTCGACATCGCTCTGGTGCTCCCGGCTGACCTCGACCATGAAGTTCGCGAAGTAGCCCGTCAGTTCGGGGTCGCTCATCATCTGCCACTTCGGCGCGAGCAGCTTCGTGTACCGCTCGACATAAAGAAACTGTTTGCCGATGAGCACCAACTCGCGCGGAAGCTTCACGTCGTAGGCGTCGGCCAGTGTCGAAAGCTGGCGGCCGATCTCGGCGTAGGACATGTCTCCGAGGTTCTTCATGGTCAGCGGGGTGGCGAATGCCTCGAGGTCCTTGGCCGCCTCCGATTCGGGTTTGGTGTTCCCGACCGCTCCCATCAGCACCAGGATCTTGCCGGCTGAGGCGTGGTCCTTCTTGACCAGCAGGGCGTACACCAACTCGCGGAGCAACCATCGGGTGCGCGGGTCGATACGGCCCATGATCCCGAAGTCGAGGAACACGATGCGGCCCTTGTCGTCGACCAGCAGGTTGCCGGCGTGCAGGTCACCGTGGAAAAGTCCGTGTCGGAGCCCGCCTTCGAAGGTGGAGAACAACAGCGCCTTCACCAGTTCGACGCCGTCGAAACCCTTCTTGCGGATCGCCGGCAGATCATCGATGCGCACACCCTCGACGCGCTCCATGGTGAGCACCCGCTCGCTGGTGAACTCCCAATGCACACGGGGAACCCTGATGTTCCGTCCCAGCGGGGAGCCGTGCAGGCCGGAGACCCAGGCTTCCATCGACTGGGCTTCGATCCGGAAGTCCAGTTCCTCGGCGAGGTTGTCGGCGAAGTCGGCGACCACATCCTGGGCCGACAGCCGCCGGCCGAGCTTGGCCAGTTCCACCACCTGCGCGAAGCGTTTGAGGATCTGCAGGTCGGCCGCGACCCGGCGCCGGATGCCCGGGCGCTGGATCTTGACGACGACGTCCTCGCCGGTGCGCAGGGTGGCGAAGTGCACCTGTGCGATGGAGGCGGAGGCGAACGGCTGCTCGTCGAAGCTGGCGAACAAGTCCGTCGGGTCCCCGCCGAGTTCCTGCTTGAAGAGTCGGTGGACCTCGCCGGTGTCGGCCGGCGGGACCGCGTCGAGCAGGCCGCGGAACTCGCGGGAGAGTTGTTCGCCGAACGCCCCGGGACTGGAGGCGATGATCTGGCCGAACTTGACGTAGGTGGGGCCGAGGTCGGCGAAGGTCTGCGGAATCTCCCTGATGACCTTGTCGGGCACGTTCCCCTTGGTGGGCAGCTTTGTGAGGATGCGTAAGCCGGTTCGGGTGAGTTGCCATCCGGTCATGCCGATTCGGGCGGCCTCGACGGGCAACGGCACCCGATCCAGCTTGGCCGGCTCGCGGTGATCGGTGGGACTCATCGGTTTCAGTGTGCCAAATCCGCGCTGCTTGTCCCTAATTTCGGGATCTGGGCGTCGCCTCGGTGCGCGCGCCCGTCGACGCAGTCCGACGGCGGCCCCCTGGCTGAAATGACGCGTTTATGACCCCATAAAAGTTTCGGGAATCTGTGATCGGATTTACCACTAGTGTGTGCACCTGCCAAACGATCCACGTCTAGAAAAAAAGGCGAACGATGATTCCTGATCAACTCACCCAGTCGCAATTCGACACGGTGTACAACTTCCTGTCCCTGGTGATCGCGTCCCAGCTGTTCACCGCGCTCTTCCTGGTCGTATCCCAGAAACGGGTTCTACCCCGCTATCGGCAGGCTCTGGTGCTGTCCGCGATCGTCTGCGGTATCGCCGCCTATCACTACTTCCGTATCTTCGACTCCTTCAAAGCGGCGTTCGTCACCGATGCCCAAGGCGGTCGCGGTACCTACGTGCAGGCGGCCGGAGAGTCGTTCAACGAGGGATATCGTTACGTCGACTGGCTCCTCACCGTTCCGCTGCTGCTGGCCGAACTCATCGTCGTGCTGGCGCTGGCCCGTAAGTTGCAGAACTCGCTTCTCGTTCGGCTCATTCCGGCATCCGCACTGATGATCGCCCTCGGCTACCCCGGCGAGATCAGCCACGACAACTTCACCCGCAACGTGTTCGGGTTGCTGTCCACGCTCCCGTTCCTCTACATCCTCTACGTCTTGTTCGTCGAGCTGACCCGCTCGCTGGACCGCCAGCCCGAGGCTGTGCGCACGACGGTCAGCCGGATGCGGATCCTGCTGCTCGCAACGTGGGGCGTCTATCCGATCGCCTACATCATTCCGATCTACTTCTCCCACGCCGGAGCCGATGCGTGGGTGGCCAAGCAGGTTGGTTACTCGATCGCCGACATTCTGGCCAAGTGCCTCTACGGCCTGATGATCTACCGGATCGCTCGGTTGAAGTCCTTCGCCGACGACCCCGCCTTCGCCGCGCAAGAGGGCGAGTCCCACGAACACGAGGTGGCCAGGGCGGCGGCCTGACCAACCCGGCGTTGAACTCGACACCGAACCGCCGGGTCCGTAACGGGACCCGGCGGTTCGGCGTCTCCGCGTAGATTTGCCGACGTGCAGATCAGCCTCGCCGAGGCCACCGACCTTTTCGTCGGCGAGCCCGATTCACCCCTGCAACTCGTCCGTGTCACCTACGCGGCCGCCGCGGCGCCGACGCCGGTGCGGATCCTCGGCGATGGATTGAGCGCTGACGGATCGGTCACCGCAGACCCGGGGGACGGCATTCTTGAGGTCCCGGTGCGGGTAGAGGACCCGGTGCCGGGGCGACGTCGTGCTGCTCGGGTGCTCGCCGGCGAGGCCGAGTTCGACTTCGAGTTCATCGTCGCCGAGCCCGGGTGGACGATGTACATGATCAGCCACTTCCACTACGACCCGGTGTGGTGGAACACCCAGGGCGCCTACACGAGTGTGTGGACCGAAGACCCGCCCGGACGCTGCAAGCAGAACAATGCTTTCGCGCTGGTCGCCACCCACCTGGAGATGGCGCGCCGCGAGCCGGTATACAAATTCGTCCTCGCCGAGGTCGACTACCTCAAGCCGTATTTCGACGCCCACCCCGAGGACCGCGCCGACCTGCTGCGGTTCATCGCCGAGGGTCGCGTGGAGGTGATGGGCGGCACTTACAACGAGCCGAACACGAACCTCACCGGTCCGGAGACCTCGATCCGGAATTTCGTGCACGGCGTCGGATTTCAGCGCGACATCCTCGGCGCCCACCCGGCGACGGCCTGGCAGCTCGACGTCTTCGGCCACGACCCGCAGTTCCCCGGGATGGCGGCCGACGCCGGACTGACCTCCAGTAGCTGGGCTCGGGGTCCGCATCACCAATGGGGGCCGATGGCCGGCCAAAAAGACGGGCAGAGGGGGGATCCGCGGCGGATGCAGTTCCGCAGCGAGTTCGAGTGGATCGCCCCCTCCGGGACCGGCCTGCTCACCCACTACATGCCCGCCCACTACGCGGCGGGGTGGTGGATGGATTCGTCGGCCTCGTTGGCCGAAGCCGAGGAGGCCACCTTCGAGCTGTTCCGGTCGCTGAAGTCGGTGGCGCTGACCCGAAACGTCCTGCTGCCGGTCGGCACCGACTACACGCCGCCGAACGCCTGGGTCACCGATATCCACCGGGATTGGAACGCCCGCTACACCTGGCCACGCTTCATCTGCGCGGTGCCCAGTGAGTTCTTCGGCGCCGTGCGCGCCGAACTCACCGAGCGGGGGGTCGAGCCGTCGCCGCAGACCCGGGACATGAACCCGATCTACACCGGCAAGGATGTCTCCTACATCGACACCAAGCAGGCCAACCGGGCCGCGGAGGACGTCGTTCTGGGCGCCGAGCGGTTCGCGACGTTCGCCGCGCTGCTCTCCGGCGCCCGCTACCCGGAGGCGGCGCTGGCCAAGGCCTGGGTGCAACTGGCCTGGGGTGCTCACCACGACGCCATCACCGGAAGCGAATCCGACCAGGTTTACCTCGACCTGCTCACCGGCTGGCGCGACGCATGGGAGCTGGGGCGCACCGCCCGGACAGGTGCGCTGGAGCTGCTCTCCGGTGCGGTGTACGCCGATCTGCCGTCGGTTGTGGTGTGGAACCCGCTGGGCCACAACCGAACTGATGTCGTCACCGTGCGGCTGGACGAGCCGGTCGCCCCCAATGTGGTGGTTCTCGACTCGGAGGGTGGGCAGCGTCCGGCACTGGTGGAAGACGGCGGCCATTCGGTGACCTGGCGGGCCGACGGCGTCGGCTCGCTGGGCTGGCGCACCTACCGGTTGGCCGAGGGACATGAGCCGTCGGGCTGGGCCGAGGTCGAGGGCCTCGAGATCGGCAACGAGTTCCACCGCTTGCGAGTCGACCCGGCCCGCGGCGGCGGAGTGGTATCGCTGGTGGAACACGGCGCCGAACGTGAACTGATCGCCGACGGCGCCGTCGGCAACGAACTGGCCGTCTACGAGGAGTACCCGGCTCACCCGGAGGCCGGCGAGGGGCCGTGGCACCTGCTGCCCAGTGGGCCGCTGGAAAGTTCGTCGGCCTTCGATGCGTCGGTGCGGGCCTACCGCAGCCCACTGGGGGAGCGCCTGGTGGTCCGAGGCGCCCTCGGTGACGTATTGCGCTACGCCCAGACGCTGACCCTCTGGCATGGCATCGACCGCGTGGACTGTCGCACCACCGTCGACGATTTCACCGGCGCCGACCGACTGGTGCGGCTGCGCTGGCCCTGCCCGGTGCCCGGGGCGCTGCCGGTCAGCGAGGTCGGCGACGCGGTGATCGGCCGCGGCTTCGGGCTGATGCACGACCACGCCAGCGGCGAGGACCGGGCGGTGGATTCCGCACAACACCCGTGGACGCTCGACAACCCGGCGCACGGCTGGTTCGGCCTGTCGTCCTGCGCGCGCATCCGGGTCGGGGAGGACACCCGGGCGGTGTCGGTCGCCGAGGTCATCGCCCCGTCCGAAGCCGACGCCGCGCAGGCCCGGGACCTGATGGTCGCCCTGGTGCGCGCGGGAGTGACGGCCACCTGCAGCACTGCCGACCGTCCCCGCTACGGCCATCTGGACGTCGACTCCAATCTGCCCGATGCCCGCATCAGCCTCGGCGGCCCGGAGGAGAACGTGTTCACGGCCGCGGTGCTCGCCGCTGCCGACCCGTGCTACGCCGCAGAGCTGAAACAGCAACTCGCCCAGGGGCAGGCGCGTGTTTTTGTGCCGGCTGCCACATCCCTGGAGAGCGTGTGGGTACCTGACGCCGACCTACGCGGTGTGCTGGACCTACCGGTGTTGATCGTTGCCGGCGACGGCGCGGTCGAGGCTGTGGCGTCCGACCTGGACGACGCCGAGATCGCCGTTGTTCAGAACAGCCCCGTCGGCAGTGGTGCATTCGAATCGCGCACGGTCGCGCTGATCAACCGCGGTGTGCCCGGCTTCGCCGTCGAACACGACGGCACACTGCACGCCTCGCTGATGCGGTCCTGCACCGGCTGGCCCTCCGGGGTCTGGATCGACCCGCCCCGGCGCGCGATGCCCGACGGGTCCAACTTCCAGTTGCAGCACTGGAGCCATACCTTCGACTTCGCTCTGGTATCCGGCGCGGGGGACTGGCGAGCCTCCGGAATGCCCTCGCGCAGTGCGGAATTCAATCATCCGCTGGTCCCGGTGGCCATTGCCCAAGGCGGCGGAGGTCTGGCGGCGGACGGTTCGCTGTTGACCGTCCAGCCCGCCCATGCGGTCCAGTTGGCGACACTCAAGCCACGTGGCAACCCGACCGCCACCGGCAGCGCGGGTCCCGTCGACCCTGCCGCGGTGGCGATCCGTCTGGTGGAGACACTCGGCGCCGCGGCCGAAGTCACGCTCTCGACGTCAGTGGGCTCGATCTCCGAGTCGGCCCCGCTCGATCTCCTGGAAGCCGGGCGGGCTGCGGGTGGGTCTGGGCTTGACCTACACGGCTACCAGATCGCCACCGTCGGAGCCCATTTCGATGCCGAACCGGTCATCGACGCGGTCGGCCAGTCTCTTGCGCCCGATGCGGAGGCCGCCCAGCCGCTGTACGCCCGCTACTGGCTGCACAACCGCGGACCCGCGCCCCTCGGCGGACTACCGGCGGTGGCACACCTACACCCCGAGGCGGTGGCGGCCCGACCCGGCGAGACGGTTCGGCTTCGGCTGAGCATCGCCAGCGACTGCAGCGACACCGATGTCCGCGGGGCCGTGCGGATGCACTACCCGGACGGCTGGTTCGAATCGGATCTCGATTCGGATGGCATAGATGTCCAGATGTTGACCGGTGGTCGGCACCCGGGTGACGGCCTGCACTTCGAGCTTCCGCCGCGCGGGTACCGCGACGCCGAGTTCAGCGTCCAGATTCCCGACGACGCGGCGCCGGGCCATTACCCGGTGCGGGCCGAGTTGGCGCTGTCCGGTGATCTGCCGTCGGCCTGGGGTCAGCCGGTCGAGGACGTCTGCGTCATCACCGTGGAGGATCCCGGCGGAGATCTGGTGCGCCTGGTCGCCGAACCGCAGGACGTCGTCGTCGAACGGGGTCAACGCGCCCGACTGGCGGCCACCCTCGGCTCCGACGCCGCCGGCGACCTCAATCTGGAAGCACACCTGATCAGCCCGTGGGGGACCTGGGAGTGGATGGGCCCCGCGGCCGCCGGCGCCGTGCTGCCCGCGCGGTCGACGGTGGACGTGGAATTCGACATCGCCCCGCCACCGTGGCAAACCCCCGGGCAATGGTGGGCGCTGATCCGCATCGGGTGCGCCGGCCGGCTTCTCTACACCTCGGCTGTATCGGTGACGGTGCGATGAGCCCGTCGGTTGCGGCGACGGTGGCGGGACGGCCGGTGGCGGTCGCCGAGGTCGACGCCCGTGAGGTGGCACTGCGGGAATCCCCTCAGACGGCGGCCCTTCCGCGTCCCGGCACCAGCGAGGGACGGCAACTGCGCCGCTGGCTCACCCAGTTGCTGGTCACCGAACGGGTGGTGCAGCGCGAGGCCGAGGCCCTCGGGGTCACCGTCACCGCCGCCCCACCCGACCTGCAGGCAGTGCTGCCCGACCTCACCGCCCGGCTCGAGATCGGCAGCATTGCCGCCGGCATCCTGGCCGACCCCTTGGCTCGCGCCGTCTATGCCGCGGTGACCGCGGGGGTGGATGTCGACGAGGCGACCGTCGCCGATTACCACCGCCGAAATCCCCACCGGTTTGCCGCCGGCGCAGCTCGCGCGCCTGAACTTGATGAGGTTGCACCGGTCATCGCCGACCTACTGCGAGGGGCCGCCCGCCGCCGAGCCTTCCGGCTGTGGCTCGAGCAACGCCGGGCGGCGCTTGTCTGGCTTGCGCCCGGCTACGAACACCCCGGCGATCCTCGTCAGCCCGACAACACCCACAAACACTGATGCTGGATCACCCGCGACCAACCCTTGCCCTCGACATCGGCGGCACCAAGATCGCCGCCGGGCTCGTCGACGCGAATGGTCAACTGCTGCACCAGAATCGGCAACCCACGCCGCATACCGAAGACCCGGAACAGGTGTGGGCCGCCGCGGAACGGACCATCGCCGACGCCCTCGCCGCGGCCGGCGGAACCGTCAGCGGGGTCGGGATCTCCTCGGCCGGCCCGATCCACCTGCCCGGCGGCACCGTCAGCCCGGTCAACATCGCCGCCTGGCGCGGCTTCCCGATCCGGGACCGCGTCGCCGCCGTCGTACCGGGTGTGTCGGTGCGGTTGGCCGGTGACGGGCTGTGCATGGCGCTGGGGGAGCACTGGCGAGGCGCCGGGCGGGGAGCCGGATTCATGCTCGGCATGGTGGTGTCCACCGGCATCGGCGGCGGCCTGGTCCTCGACGGCGTGCCGTATGACGGGCGGACGGGAAACGCCGGACACGTCGGCCACATGGTGGTCGATCTCGACGGTCCGCCGTGCACCTGCGGCGGACGCGGGTGTGTCGAGGCCATCGCCAGCGGTCCGCATCTGGCGGCGTGGGCCCGCGAGCAGGGCTGGGCCGGGCCGAAGAACAACGACGCCAAAGAATTGGCCGATGCCGCCGCCGCTGGGAACGATATCGCGGTGCAGGCATTCCGGCGCGGAGCGCGGGCCGTCGCGGCGATGATCGCCTCCGTTGGCGCGGTGTGCGACCTGGACCTCATCGTCATCGGCGGGGGCGTGGCCAACGCCGGACCGGTGCTGTTCGACCCGCTACGCGAGGCCCTGCGCGGCTACGCGGCGCTGGATTTCCTTGCCGGTCTGCGGGTGCTGCCCGCGGAGCTGGGCGGGGAGGCCGGGTTGGTGGGCGCGGCGGCGCTGCTGCGCTCTGCCATCACCAGCGAGTAGACGTAACGTCGCACGCAACGCCGTCGTTATGTGCGAGTTCGCGTCTGCTCGCGGCGGGATTTGGGGCGCGAGGGGCCGCGCCGCTATGCTTGCCCGGTTCCACCGAAGACCGTCGGTTACCGAGCAATCGGTTGAAGGTCCCGGATTCCCGGGCGGCCCACGCAGGAGGACGAGGCAAGACCCGCTGATTCGTCAGCGCGTATCTGTACGCCCCGGCCGTCTGCGCCGGGGCGTTCGTCGTTTCCAGGCCCGGACCTCCCCCGGTCGTCGGCGATACACCGACATATAGAGGAGGCAATGCATGGCCAAAGCTGACAAGGCCACCGCGGTCGCCGAGATCACCGAGCAGTTCAAGTCCTCGACGGCCACCGTGGTCACCGAGTACCGCGGTCTGTCCGTGGCCAACCTGGCTGAACTGCGTCGCTCGCTGAGCGGCACCGCGACCTACACCGTCGCCAAGAACACGCTGGTCAAGCGTGCGGCGGCGGAAGCCGGTATCGACGGCCTCGACGATCTGTTCGCCGGACCGACCGCGATCGCGTTCGTCTCCGGCGAAGCGGTCGACGCGGCCAAGGCGATCAAGAAGTTCGCCAAGGATCACAAGGCGCTCGTCATCAAGGGCGGCTACATGGACGGTCACGCGCTGACCGTCGCCGAAGTTGAGAGCATCGCCGACCTCGAGTCGCGCGAGGTTCTGCTGGCCAAGCTGGCCGGCGCTATGAAGGGCAACATGGCCAAGGCAGCCGGACTGTTCAACGCTCCGGCGTCGCAGTTCGTTCGTCTGGCCGCCGCACTGCAAGAGAAGAAGTCCGGCGAAGCCGCCGCTTAAGCAATTCACCAAATCCCCAGAAAGGACCCATAACCCATGGCGAAAATGTCCACCGACGAGCTGCTCGACGCGTTCAAGGAAATGACCCTGCTCGAGCTCTCCGAGTTCGTGAAGAAGTTCGAAGAGGTCTTCGAGGTCACTGCAGCCGCCCCGGTCGCCGTCGCCGCTGCCGGTGGCGCCGCCCCGGCCGCCGAGGCCGCCGAGGAGCAGTCCGAGTTCGACGTCATTCTCGAGAGCGCCGGCGAGAAGAAGATCGGCGTCATCAAGGTCGTCCGCGAGATCGTCTCCGGTCTGGGCCTGAAGGAGGCCAAGGATCTCGTCGACGGCGCTCCCAAGGCGCTGCTCGAGAAGGCCACCAAGGAGGCCGCCGAGGACGCCAAGGCCAAGCTCGAGGCCGCCGGCGCCACGGTGTCCGTCAAGTAGTAGCCACAACGTCGTTTTTCGACGCCGAATCCCCCGCGAAACCACTCCGGTTCGCGGGGGATTTGCTTTGGGGGCACAAACGCGGTGCGGCCAAAAGGCGTGCGCTACAGTGACTCAAACCACAGGTGCGATTCCGGTGGACAAATCGTGTGGGCGAAAGGGCTTCGTGTGGGTACCGCTATCGAGGTTGAGAACCTGACCAAGTCGTTCGGCTCCAGTCTGATCTGGGAAGACGTATCACTGACCATCCCGGCCGGCGAGGTCAGCGTCATCCTGGGCCCGTCCGGTACCGGCAAGTCGGTGTTCTTGAAGTCCCTCATCGGACTGCTGCGGCCTGAGCGCGGCAAGATCATGATCGACGGCACCGACATCATCCAGTGCTCGGCCAAGGAGCTCTACGAGATCCGCACGCTGTTCGGCGTCATGTTCCAGGACGGCGCGCTGTTCGGCTCCATGAACGTTTACGACAACACCGCCTTCCCGCTGCGCGAGCACACGAAGAAGAGCGAGACCGAAGTCCGCAACATCGTCATGGAGAAGCTCGAGATGGTGGGCTTGCTCGGATCGGAGAGCAAGTTCCCCGGTGAGATCTCCGGCGGTATGAAGAAGCGCGCCGGGCTGGCGCGCTCCCTGGTGCTCGACCCGCAGATCATCCTCGTCGACGAGCCCGACTCCGGTCTGGACCCGGTTCGTACCGCGTACCTGAGCCAGCTGCTGATCGACATCAACGCGATGATCGACGCGACAATCCTCATCGTGACGCACAACATCAACATCGTGCGTACCGTGCCGGACAACATCGGCATGCTCTACCGCAAGCACCTGGTGATGTTCGGTCCGCGCGAGGTGCTGCTGACCAGCGAGGAGCCTGCCGTCAAGCAGTTCCTCAACGGCCGGCGCATCGGCCCCATCGGCATGTCCGAGGAGAAGGACGAGTCCACCGTGGCCGCCGAGGCGGCGGCGATGGAGGCCGGCCAGGGCGACGGCGGTCTGGAAGAGATCGAGGGTGTGCCCCCGCAGCTCATCATCACCCCGGGTATGCCGCAGCGGATGGGCGTTGTCCGCCGTCAGGCCCGCGTTCGCGAGATCCTGCACACCCTGCCGCCCGCCGCGCAGGCGGTGATCCTCGAGGACCTCGAGCGCTCCGGCGCTGAGCCGACGCCCAGTTACGCCCGCACTCCCGACTACGGCGACTGAGTTTTCGTCGAATCCCGTTCTGCAAGAGAGCCGTCCGCTGACCAATTCGTGACGCGGGCGGCTCTCTGTTGTTGTTTGCTGGGCCGGTGCGACACTGCCGGGGTAGCGTTTGCTCGTTCGTCACAACAGGAGGCAATGCGTAATGGGTGATCGACGGAATCTGCTGGGTACCAGTGCCGTTCTCGTGGGGCTCGGTTCGGCTCTGATCTCGGGCACGGCGGTCGCCGACGCCGATACCGGTGGGACCGACTCCAGGCAGGGCGACAGCCCGGCGGCCTCGACGTCGACCGGCGACTCCACGGCCCCCACCGGTAGGTCCCGTCGCGCGGGCATCCGGGCCGGCGCCTCGACGACACCGGCTACCGGTGCAGGCAACGAGGTCGCGCCTGTCGTCCGGGGCAGCCGCGCCAGTGGCAAGGTCGCCGAAGCCGACGTCACGATTCGCCAGCAGTCCGAGGCCAAGAACTCCGCCCCGGCTCCCGCGGCCGCCGCGGCGCCTGCGGCCGCCGTGCAAGACACCGCTCCCGCCGTCCCTCCGGCGCAGCCGGATGTCGTGATTCCCGACCCCGCCCCAGCCACCCCCGGATTGGTCACCCCCGCACAGGGCGCCCCCGCACTGGGCACCCCCGCATTGGGCACCCCCGGCACCTCGGAGGCGCCCGTCACGGAGCCCGTCGCCACCGTCCGCGGCCGTCTTGTTCCCACCCTTGCCGCCGGCGCGCCCGCCCCGGCGGTCGCCTACGCGGCTGCGGCACCGTCGCCCGCACCGGCTGCGGCCCAGATTCTCGACGCTCTCGCCGGCCTGGGGTTGTTGCCCTTCGACGCGCCCGTCGCCGTCACCCCGGCACTGGCCGCCTGGACCGGTCAGCTCTCCGACACCGAGCCCGCCCCCGTGGTCGGTGCAGCGCTGGCCGCCGGCGCGCCGCCGGATCCCAAACTCCCCGGCCTGCCCACCAATGGGGTCACCGGCGTCCAGGTCGGCCACTCCCGGTTGGAGCTCCCGGGTGCCTTCATCGGCAACACCGTCCCCGCCGACTGGTACTTCCCGACTCAGGCCGACGGCTCCGTGGAGCCGCAGGGCCTGATCTGGCTGCAGCACGGGTTCGCCGCCACCAACACCTTCTACAGCGCGCTGGCCACCGAACTCGCCCAGAAGACCAACAGCGTCGTAGTAGCGCCCACCCTGTCGTCGATCCCGTTCACGTTCTCGGGCGGATGGCTCAACGGCGAGACCACCCAGCAGGCCGCTGCCGAGGCACTGCTCGATCCCAACCGTACCGACCTGGTCAACAGCGCCCTCGCCGCCGGATACACCGGCGACGTCGACGCGCTCAAGGGCGATTTCGTGCTGGCGGGGCACTCCGCCGGCGGCGGGTTCTCCTCGGCGGTCGGCGCCGACTACATCAATGTGGGTTCGGACGTCCAGGACGCGAACCTGCTCGGCGTGGTGATGTACGACGGGGTTTCCACCAGCACGTTCGACGACACCTTCACCAAGCAGGTTCAAGCGCTCGCCGCCGCGGACAAGCCGATCTACCAGATCGCCGCGCCCGCGCAGATCTGGAACATGTTCGCGGTCACCTCGAACCAGCTGCTGGCCGCAAACCCCGACACCTTCGACGGCGTCGTGCTGGTCGGCGGGTCCCACATCGACTCGATGTTGGGCGTGAACCCGATCCTGGATGCGGTGCTGCAGTTGGTCGCAGGCAAGTCGCCGGCCGGCAACACCGCGGCCACCTACACGCTGAGCACCGGCTGGATCAACGACTTCTACACGCCCGGGGCCACTCCGCAGGACCCGGAGTACGGCTTCTACCCGGCCGCCAACCAGCAGATCATCTTCGGCGATGCCGCGGGCGTGGGCCTGCCCAGCGTGACGCTGAACCAGACCTCCCCGCTGGGCACCGCCCTGGAGTCGCTGAACGACTTCGTCTTCAAGCTCTTCGGCATCCCGCCGACCCCGAAGGTCAACACCGGAAGCAACGGGGTCAGCGCGTTGGTGACCCCGCCCGAGACCAACGGTGTGACGGGCGTCAAGACCGGTACGGCGGTCCTGACGATCCCGTCCGGCAACGGCTACGACGCCCCGGCCAATTGGTACTTCCCGACGCAGGCCGACGGCACGGTGTCGGCTAACGGTGTCATCTGGCTGCAGCACGGCTTCCTGGGCTTCAAGGACTGGTACTCCGATATGGCAGTGGCCCTTGCCCAGGAGACCAACAGCATCGTCGTTGTGCCGCAGATCTTCTGGTTCGACGACGCGTTCTCCGGCGAGGCGGCAGCCGAGATGTTCCTCGGCACCCGGCCGGCGCTGAACATCAGCGCCAGCAAGGCGGGATTCGACGGCCCGTTGCCGGAGAAGTTCATCCTCACCGGGCACTCCGCAGGCGGCCGATTCGCCACCACCGCCGGCGCGGGCACCGTGGACAACGGAGCCGCGAAGGACCTGCTCGGCGTGGTGATGTTCGACGGTGTGGACGGCGCCGACCAGTTCGCCGCCTCGCTGGCCAAGCTCGACAGCCTGGGCATCCCGGACTACCAGATCGCCGCGGTACCGCAGAGCTGGAACAACTGGGGACAGACCACCGAGCAGTTGGCCCGGCTGCATCCGGACGAGTTCATCGGAACGCTGATCAACCAGGGCTCACACACCGACTCCATCGGCGGCGACTCGCTGTGGGGCTGGCTGGGCGAAATCGGCAGCAACATCTTCGTCAAGCCGTCCCCGCCGGGAGGTAAGGCGGCGGTTCGGACTTTTGCCACCGGCTGGGTCAACGACTTCTACAGCGGCACGTACGGCCCCACCAAGCCGGGCTATGGCATCTACGGCAACCCCAACGACGGTAAGTATGTCGCCAACCAGTGGATCACCATGGGTGAGGCCACCGCTCCCACGCTGCCGTCCCCGCCGCCTGTGGACGTCGTCAAGTACTCCGGCAAGTGGTACGAGCAGGGCAGTGTCAAGCAGTTCTTCGCCATCGGCCTGGTCAACACCACGGCGACCTACACGCCTGAAGCCGACGGCATCATCAAGGTGGAGAACGCCGGCAACTACTTCGGCCCCAACGGGCCGTCGTCGACCATCACGGGCAAGGCGGTTCCGGTCAACGGCCCCACCAACACCCGCCTCAACGTGGGCTTCGGCTTCGGCACCCCGAACTCGAGGGAACCGGGGAACTACTGGATCCTCGACTACGACCCCGACTATAAGTGGGTCATCGTCAGCGACTCCTCGTACCGCAGCGGCTATATCCTGACCCGTGACCAGGAGATCACCGCCGACGAGTACAACTTCCTCCTCGATCGGGCCAAGCAACTCGGCGTCAAGGGCCGCATCACACCCACCGAGCAGTTCCCGACCTCGTCCTCGGCGGCCCTTCCCGGCCCCGCTGCGGTGCCGGCAACGGTCGTCGTTTGAGGGCTGATCCGGGATTTCACCGGGTTTTTCCACAGGAAATACCGCGTTTTCCCTTGACGGGACGGCAGTTACGGTTCAATCTGTGTCACAGCATGTGAGTAGGGGTAGCAAATTCGCCAGCCAGCGTTAGCGGCCCCCGGCATGCGGAGGTTGAGCGTGGCGCCGTTCTGCGGTATGGTTGGACGTTGCGCTGGCTGCCCCCTGCCCGTCCTCAACCTGCACCTTGACACCGTGGTCTTGGTCTGAGCTTTTTCGTTCCAGCTCAGACGACCTATCACGTGTCGTGTGCGTCGGCGGATCCAGGACAGGTGTACGTCAGCCGATACCGACGCAGAATAGCGGCACGGGTCCGGCGAAGCCGACACCCGGTAGTCCGCATGAGGTGCTGGAAGGATGCATCTTGGCAGTCTCTAGCCAAAGCAAATCGGCAACTAATTCCTCTAACTCCGTTCCGGGGGCGCCGGCACGAGTCTCCTTCGCCAAGCTGCGTGAACCGCTCGAGGTTCCCGGTCTGCTTGACGTGCAGACCGATTCGTTCAAGTGGCTGATCGGTGCCGACGAGTGGCGCGCGAAGGCCAAGGCGGCCGGTGATCCCAACCCGGTCGGTGGCCTGGAAGAGGTGCTCGCCGAACTCTCCCCGATCGAGGACTTCTCCGGCTCCATGTCGCTGAGCTTCTCCGACCCGCGCTTCGACGAGGTCAAGGCGCCGGTCGACGAGTGCAAAGACAAGGACATGACGTACGCGGCCCCGCTGTTCGTCACGGCCGAGTTCATCAACAACAACACCGGCGAGATCAAGAGCCAGACCGTCTTCATGGGTGACTTCCCGATGATGACCGAGAAGGGCACCTTCATCATCAACGGCACCGAGCGTGTGGTGGTCAGCCAGTTGGTGCGTTCGCCCGGTGTGTATTTCGACGAGAGCATCGACAAGTCCACCGAGAAGACGCTGCACAGCGTCAAGGTGATTCCCGGCCGCGGCGCGTGGCTGGAGTTCGACGTCGACAAGCGCGACTCCGTGGGCGTGCGCATCGACCGCAAACGCCGCCAGCCGGTCACGACGCTGCTCAAGGCGCTCGGCTGGACCAGTGAGCAGATCCGCGAGCGGTTCGGCTTCTCCGACATCATGATGGCGACCCTGGAGAAAGACCAGAACGCCGGCACCGACGAGGCGCTGCTGGACATCTACCGCAAGCTGCGCCCGGGCGAGCCGCCGACCAAGGAGTCGGCGCAGACCCTGCTGGAGAACCTGTTCTTCAAGGAGAAGCGCTACGACCTGGCTCGGGTGGGCCGCTACAAGGTCAACAAGAAGCTGGGCCTCAACGCCGGCAAGCCGATCACCAACTCGACGCTGACCGAAGAGGACATCGTCGCCACCATCGAGTACCTCGTGCGGTTGCACCATGCCTCGGAGACCGGTGTTCCGGCCGTCATGACCGCCCCGGGCGGCGTCGAGGTGCCGGTGGATGTCGACGACATCGACCACTTCGGCAACCGTCGTCTGCGCACCGTGGGCGAGCTGATCCAGAACCAGATCAGGGTCGGCCTGTCCCGGATGGAGCGCGTCGTCCGCGAGCGGATGACCACCCAGGACGTCGAGGCGATCACGCCGCAGACCCTGATCAACATCCGTCCCGTCGTGGCGGCGATCAAGGAGTTCTTCGGCACCAGCCAGCTGTCGCAGTTCATGGACCAGAACAACCCGCTGTCCGGCCTGACGCACAAGCGCCGCCTCTCGGCGCTGGGCCCCGGCGGTCTGTCCCGTGAGCGCGCCGGCCTGGAGGTCCGCGACGTGCACTCCAGCCACTACGGCCGGATGTGCCCGATCGAGACCCCTGAGGGTCCGAACATCGGTCTGATCGGTTCGTTGTCGGTGTATGCGCGCGTCAACCCGTTCGGTTTCATCGAGACGCCCTACCGCAAGGTGGTCGACGGTGTGGTCACCGATGACATCGATTACCTGACCGCCGACGAGGAGGACCGCCACGTCGTGGCGCAGGCCAACTCGCCGACCGACGCAGGAGGCAAGTTCCTCGAGGAGAAGGTTCTGGTGCGCCGCAAGGGCGGCGAGGTCGATTACGTCGGCGCCACCGACGTCGACTACATGGATGTGTCCCCGCGCCAGATGGTGTCGGTGGCCACCGCCATGATCCCGTTCCTCGAGCACGACGACGCCAACCGTGCCCTGATGGGCGCCAACATGCAGCGCCAGGCTGTTCCGCTGGTGCGCAGTGAGGCGCCACTGGTCGGCACCGGTATGGAGTTGCGTGCCGCGATCGACGCCGGTGACGTCGTCGTCGCCGACAAAGCCGGTGTGGTGGAAGAGGTTTCGGCCGACTACATCACCGTGATGGCCGACGACGGCACCCGGCACAGCTACCGGATGCGCAAGTTCAACCGGTCCAACCACGGCACCTGCGCCAACCAGAAGCCGATCGTGGACGCGGGCCAGCGGGTGGAGTCCGGCCAGGTCATCGCCGACGGGCCGTGCACCGAGAACGGTGAGATGGCCCTGGGCAAGAACCTGCTCGTGGCGATCATGCCGTGGGAGGGCCACAACTACGAGGACGCGATCATCCTCTCCAGCCGTCTGGTTGAGGAGGACGTGCTCACCTCGATTCACATCGAGGAGCATGAGATCGACGCCCGCGACACCAAGCTCGGTGCCGAGGAGATCACCCGGGATATCCCGAACGTCTCCGACGAGGTGCTCGCCGACCTCGACGAGCGCGGCATCGTGCGCATCGGTGCCGAGGTTCGTGACGGCGACATCCTGGTCGGCAAGGTCACCCCGAAGGGCGAGACCGAGCTGACCCCGGAGGAGCGCCTGCTGCGTGCCATCTTCGGTGAGAAGGCCCGCGAGGTCCGCGACACCTCACTGAAGGTGCCGCACGGCGAGTCCGGCAAGGTCATCGGCATCCGGGTGTTCTCCCGCGAGGACGACGACGAACTGCCCGCCGGCGTCAACGAGCTTGTGCGGGTGTACGTCGCCCAGAAGCGCAAGATCTCCGACGGCGACAAGCTCGCCGGCCGGCACGGCAACAAGGGCGTCATCGGCAAGATCCTGCCGATCGAGGACATGCCGTTCCTTCCGGACGGCACTCCGGTCGACATCATCCTGAACACCCACGGTGTTCCGCGACGGATGAACATCGGACAGATTCTCGAGACGCACCTGGGCTGGGTCGCCAAGACCGGCTGGACGATCGACGGTTCTCCGGAGTGGGCCAAGAACCTGCCCTCGGATCTGCTCCAGGCGCCGGCCAACACCATCGTCTCCACCCCGGTGTTCGACGGTGCCCGCGAAGAGGAGTTGCAGGGTCTGCTCGGCTCCACGCTGGCCAACCGTGACGGCGAGGTCATGGTCAACGGCGACGGCAAGGCCAACCTGTACGACGGCCGCAGTGGCGAACCGTTCCCGTACCCGGTGACGGTGGGCTATATGTACGTCCTGAAGCTGCACCACCTGGTGGACGACAAGATCCACGCCCGCTCCACCGGCCCGTACTCGATGATCACCCAGCAGCCGCTGGGCGGTAAGGCGCAGTTCGGTGGTCAGCGGTTCGGTGAGATGGAGTGCTGGGCCATGCAGGCCTACGGCGCGGC
>CAISDL010000024.1 GCA_903884065.1 uncultured Actinomycetes bacterium
CAGAATCGATCCGCGGCAGGCCCGCACGGTGGTGCACCAGACCGTCGGAGCCGTCCCCGGAGCTCCCGACATCGGGCCGCACGGTCTGCGGCACAGTGCAGCCACGCACCTGCTCGAGGGCGGCGCCGATCTGCGGGTGGTGCAGGAACTGCTCGGCCACTCGACGCTGGCCACCACCCAGCTCTACACCCATGTGACCGTCGCGCGACTGCGCGCAGTGCACGACCAGGCTCACCCGCGCGCCTGAGCCACCGGCTTGAGTCGAACCTCGATGCCCGTCAGCAGTCCCAGCGGGTCGACGTAGTCCGCGCGCTGCGCAGGCCCCCACATCGCACCCCAGTGCAGGCACGCGTTCACGGGGCACCCCGGATGCCCGGTAGCCAGCCGCCCCAGCGCACTGCCGGCGTCGACCGACTGGCCGGGTCGCACGACGGCCTCCACCGGCTCATAGCTGGTGCGAAGCCCGCCCGGGTGGTCGACCGAGACCACCGGCCTGCCGGCCAGCATGCCGGCGAACACCACCGTGCCCCGCCCGGCCGAGTAGACCGGCTGGCCCGGGGCGCCGGCGAGGTCCACCCCGCGGTGCCCGCGCCGCCAATCCGGCCGCGGCGCGTCGAACCCGCGAGTCACCACCGGCACCGCAGGCCGCAGCGGCCACTGCAGCCGGACGTCGTCGGCGTGGGCGGGCGCCGCGATGACGACGGCGGCGAGCGGTCCCGCCAACAGCTTCATCGGCCCAGTTCAGCGCTTCGGCGGCCCATCCCGGGATCGCTGGTGCCGCCGATGTGGACCAGCGCGGGGTTGGGGACACATTCGGCGTGGTCGGAGGGGTTCCCGCGGCGGTGTAAACTCCTGATCGCAGCCTGCTGAAGCGGGCTGACTTCGCGCGTCTGTATGCACCGCCGCCCTCGTCGGCGGTTGCCGCGCACACCGGTTGGTCCCGTCGTCAGACGGGTGGGTGTGCGCGCAGGCGTCAGGGTCCGGCTTCACCCGAAGCCGGGCGACAACCGACCGACTAGTAAGGAATGGCCGACATGCCTGTCGTCACCATGAAACAGCTGCTTGACAGCGGCGCCCACTTCGGGCATCAGACCCGTCGCTGGAACCCCAAGATGAAGCGGTTCATCTTCACCGACCGCAACGGCATCTACATCATCGACCTGCAGCAGACGCTGACCTACATCGACAAGGCCTACGAGTTCGTCAAAGAGACCGTGGCCCACGGCGGCAGCATCATGTTCGTCGGCACCAAGAAGCAGGCCCAGGAGTCCATCGCCGAAGAGTCGACCCGCGTCGGCATGCCCTACGTCAACCAGCGCTGGCTGGGCGGCATGCTCACCAACTTCTCCACCGTGCACAAGCGCCTGCAGCGGCTCAAGGAGCTCGAGAGCATGGAGCAGACCGGTGGATTCGAGGGTCGCACCAAGAAGGAAATCCTGATGCTGACCCGCGAGATGAACAAGCTCGAGCGCAGCCTCGGCGGTATCCGGGACATGAACAAGGTGCCCTCGGCCATCTGGGTCGTCGACACCAACAAGGAGCATCTCGCGGTGGCGGAGGCTCGCAAGCTGAACATCCCGATCATCGCGATCCTCGACACCAACTGCGATCCGGACCTCGTCGACTACCCGATCCCGGGCAATGACGACGCCATCCGCTCGGCCGGCCTGCTGACCCGCGTCATCGCATCAGCCGTCGCCGAGGGGCTGAAGGCACGGTCCGGCGCCGGCGCCGACAAGACCGAGGCAGCGGCCGAGCCGCTGGCCGAGTGGGAGCAGGAACTGCTGGCCAGTGCGGCCATCGAATCGGCTCCGACCGAGGCCGGGCCGGTCGCCGACGAATCCACCACCGTCACCGTCACGGAAGGCTGAGATGGCTAACTACACCGCCGCCGACGTCAAGCGACTCCGCGAGCTCACCGGCTCGGGAATGATGGACTGCAAGAACGCCCTGGCCGAGACCGACGGCGACTTCGACAAGGCCGTCGAGGTGCTGCGGATCAAGGGCGCCAAGGACGTCGGCAAGCGCGCGGAGCGTGCCACCGCCGAGGGCCTGGTGGCCGCCAAGGGCGGCGCGCTGATCGAACTGAACTCCGAGACCGACTTCGTCGCCAAGAACGCCGAGTTCCAGAAGCTGGCCGAGCAGGTCGTCGACGCCGCGCTGGCCGCCAAGGCCGCCGACGTCGACGCACTCAAGGCCGCCAAGATCGGTGACAAGACCGTCGAAGAGGTCATCGCCGAGTTGTCGGCCAAGATCGGCGAGAAGCTGGAACTGCGCCGGGTGCAGTACTTCGACGGCAACGTCGAGACCTACCTGCACAAGCGTGCTGCCGACCTGCCGCCTGCGGTCGGTGTGCTGGTCGAGTTCGAAGGCTCCGATCAGGATGCCGCGCACTCGGTCGCGCTGCAGATCGCCGCGCTCAAGGCCAAGTACCTGACCCGCGACGAGGTGCCGGCCGATCTGGTCGCCGCCGAGAAGCGGGTCGCCGAGGAGACCGCCAAGTCCGAGGGCAAGCCCGAGGCCGCGCTGCCCAAGATCATCGAAGGCCGCGTCAACGGCTTCTTCAAGGACGTCGTGCTGCTGGAGCAGCCCTCGGTCTCGGACAACAAGAAGACGGTCAAGGCGCTGCTCGACGAGGCCGGCGTGACCGTCACCCGGTTCACCCGGTTCGAGGTCGGCCAGGCTTAACCGCCTGAGCCGGCCCGGATGATCATGCGGCACGTCAACGCCTTCGGTGCCGACGCACTCGGCGACCTCGATGCCGTCGGGCTGGTCGACGCGATCCGCACCGGGCGGGTTTCGGCGACGGAGTTGGTCGACGCCGCGATAGCCCGTACCGAGGCGGTGAACCCCGTCCTCAACGGGTTGGCGCACGAAACGTTCGCCGAAGCCAGGGCCCGGGCAGCGGTGCCGGGGGGCGGGTACTTCGACGGTGTCCCGACCTACTTCAAGGACAACGTCGACGTCGAGGGCATGCCGACCATGCAGGGCACCGACGCGTGGGCGGCACGGCCTCAGCCCGAGCACGGCGACTTCGCCCGCTTCTTCCTGGCCGCCGGACTGATCCCGCTGGGCAAGACGCAGTTGTCGGAATTCGGATTCAGCGCGTCGGCCGAACATCCGCGGATCGGCGCGGTCCGTAACCCGTGGGACACCGACTACACCGCCGGCGCGTCGTCGTCGGGGTCGGCGGCGTTCGTCGCCGCGGGGGTCGTTCCGATCGCCCATGCCAACGACGGCGGGGGCTCGATCCGCATTCCGGCCGCGTGTAACGGGCTGGTCGGGCTGAAGCCGTCGCGCGGGCGGCTCCCGCAGGACAAGATGTCGCGGCAGATGCCGGTGAAAATCGTCAGCGACGGGGTGCTGACCCGGTCGGTCCGCGACACCGCAGCGTTCTACCGGGAGGCCGAGCGGATCTGGCGCAACCGATCGCTGATGCCGATCGGTTCGGTCAGCGGTCCCGGACGCGACCGGCTGAGGATCGCCGTCGTCACCCGTTCGGTGAACCGCGATTCCAGCCCTGAGATCCGGGATCACACGCTCAGGACCGCCGCTCTGCTCGAGGGCCTCGGCCACCGGGTGGACTACCTGGACAGCAACCCGGTGCCGCCGCAATTCGCCGATGATTTCCTGCTCTACTGGGCCTCGCTGGCGATGGCCCTGGTGCGCGGCGGCCGCCGGACGTTCGGTTCGAGCTTCGATCGCGAGAAGCTCGACAACCTGACCCTGGGGCTCGACAAGCACGCGACCCGCAATCTGCACCGCCTGCCGCTGGCGATCACCCGGCTCAGTCGGCTGCGGAAGGTCACCGCCCGCTTCTACACCGACTACGACGTGCTGCTGACCCCCACCCTGGCCGGCGGCACGCCGCCGATCGGTCATCTCGACCCGACAGCCGACTACGAGCAGGTCATGGACCGTCTGGTGGAGTGGGTGGCGTTCACACCGCTGCAGAACGCCACCGGCGAACCGGCCGTCTCACTTCCGCTCGGGCAGTCGGCGAACGGAATGCCGGTGGGCATGATGTTCAGCGCCGCAATCGGGATGGAACGACGGCTTCTGGAACTGGCCTACGAACTCGAGCGGGCGCATCCGTGGGCCCGCATCCAAGACGCGGTTCAGCCGACGCTCTGAAGCCCCGCGGTCACGTTCCCGAGCAGTTCGTCGTAGTGATCGCACAGGCCATCGGGAACCGTCGCGCGAACCATCGTGCGCCACGCCCGGGCCATCCGGGTGGATGAGTCATCGCCGATGGCGGCGGACAGCAGGTGGCAGCCGATCACGCCGGCCCACATGGCCTCGGCGGCCTCCTTGGCGTCGACGCCGTCGCGAACCCCCACCGCCTCGAATGCCTGAGCCAGCGAATTGACGAAGTTCTCGGTCCATTTCGCGTAGATCGGTGCTGCGACGCTGCTCACCTGGCCCAGGGCCTGCAGCAACTGGTTGCCGATGCGTACCGTCTTGTCGGCTTCTAAGATCTCCGCCGCGGAGAACGTCGCCACGATCATGCTCTCCAGGGCGGATTTCGACGGGTCGAACTGATTCCGGACCGCCGCGCTGATCCGGCGGCGATGCTCGTCGATGATCGCCGAGGCCACGGCCTCTTTGGAGTCGAAGTGGTAGTAGAACGCACCCTTGCTGACGCCGGCACGCTGCAGAACGTCGGCCAATCCCGTCTCGCCGTAGCCCAGTTCGTCGAATAGGTCGACGGCGGAATCAATGACGCGACGTCGCGTCGCCTCGGCACGCGCTTGCAAAACCATCTGACTGACGCCCTTTCGTCCGGTTTCTCCGGATGTTCAGCCCCGCCATTCGGAAGTGTAAACGTAGTTGCCAACGGCAAGACCAATATTGACGTTCGGGTCTGAATCGTCGGAGTCCGACCCTGGGGAAAGCTGATGGTGCGGTTGCGGAGTAACCTCCGACCGGCGCTCTCATGCCGGTAGCGCAAAGACATCGTGAGGAGTCCGATGGGTGAGTTGACGAGCACAGATGGTGCCGATACCGGACTGCCGCGGAAGTATTCGCGGGTGCTGCTCAAACTCGGCGGCGAGATGTTCGGCGGCGGGTCCGTCGGTCTGGATCCCGATGTGGTGGCCCAGGTGGCCCGCCAGATCGCCGAGGTGGTGCGCACTGGGGTTCAGGTCGCCGTCGTGATCGGCGGCGGCAACTTCTTCCGGGGCGCCCAGTTGCAGCAGCGCGGAATGGAGCGCACCCGGTCGGACTACATGGGCATGCTCGGCACCGTGATGAACAGCCTTGCGTTGCAGGACTTCCTGGAGAAGGAAGGCATCGTCACCCGGGTTCAGACCGCCATCACCATGGGGCAGGTGGCGGAGCCCTACATCCCGCTGCGGGCGCGGCGGCACCTGGAGAAAGGTCGGGTGGTCATCTTCGGGGCGGGGATGGGCCTGCCGTACTTCTCCACCGACACCACGGCCGCCCAGCGTGCCCTGGAGATCGGGGCGGAGGTGGTGTTGATGGCCAAGGCCGTCGACGGGGTGTTCACCGACGATCCCCGGGAGAATCCGGACGCCGAACTGCTCACCGAGATCACCCATCGCGAGGTCATCGACCGGGAATTGAGGGTCGCCGACGCCACCGCGTTCAGCCTCTGCATGGACAACGGAATGCCGATCCTGGTCTTCAACCTGCTGACAAGTGGCAATATTGCCCGGGCGGTCGCGGGTGAAAAGATCGGAACGCTGGTCACCACCCCTACGCCGCACTGACTCCAGGAGCCGCATTGATTGACGAAGCCCTCTTCGACGCCGAAGAGAAGATGGAGAAGGCCGTCGCGGTGGCGCGCGACGACCTGTCGTCCATCCGGACCGGGCGGGCCAACCCCGGGATGTTCTCGCGAGTGGTGGTCGACTACTACGGCACGCCCACCCCGATCACCCAGATGACCAGCATCAACGTGCCCGAGGCCCGGATGGTGGTCATCAAGCCCTACGAGGCCGGTCAGCTGCGGTCCATCGAGGACGCGATCCGCAACTCCGACCTGGGCGTCAACCCGACCAACGACGGCTCGATCATCCGGGTCTCGATCCCGCAGCTCACCGAGGAGCGGCGCCGGGATCTGGTGAAACAGGCAAAGGGCAAGGGAGAGGACGCCAAGGTGTCGGTGCGCAATATCCGGCGCCGCGCGATGGAGGAACTGCACCGGATCAAGAAGGACGGCGAGGCCGGCGAGGACGAGGTCAGCCGCGCCGAGAAGGACCTCGATAAGTCAACCGCGCAGTACGTCCACCAGATCGACGAACTCGTCAAGCACAAGGAAGGCGAGTTGCTCGAGGTCTGAGGACCCGGCAGCTGACGACCCGTGACCAATACCGAGGCGAAACCATCCAAGGCCGGCCGGAACCTGCCCGCCGCGATCGGCGTCAGCCTGTTGCTCGGCGGCATAGTGATCGCCACCCTGATCTTCGCGCCCCGTGGGTGGGTGGTGATCCTGTCGGTGGCGATGGCGATCGCGACCCACGAGGTGGTGAAACGACTACGCGAGGCGGGTTACTCCATTCCGCTGATCCCGCTGTTGATCGGCGGTCAGGCCATGATCTGGCTGACCTGGCCGTTCGGCGCGGCCGGCGCGCTGGGCGGCTACGGCGGGACCGTGCTGGTCTGCCTGATCTGGCGGCTACTGAGCCAGGGGCTGGACAGCCAGCCGGTCAACTACCTGCGTGACGTCGCCGTCACCATCTTCCTGGCCACCTGGATACCGCTCTTCGCCTCGTTCGCCGCGCTGCTGGTCTACCCCGAGGACGGATGGGCCCGGGTGCTCACCTTCATGGTCACCGTGGCGTTCTCCGACATCGGCGGGTACGCCGCCGGCGTGCTGTTCGGCAAGCATCGGATGGTCCCGGCCATCAGCCCCAAGAAGTCCTGGGAGGGGCTGGCCGGATCCCTTGTGTGTGGCACCACCATCGCAGTACTGGCGGTGGTGTTCCTGATGAACAAGCCGTGGTGGGTCGGGGTGCCGCTGGGACTCATGCTGGTCATCACCGCCACCGCGGGCGACCTGGTGGAATCGCAGTTCAAACGCGATCTGGGCATCAAGGACATGGGCACGCTGCTGCCCGGCCACGGCGGCCTCATGGACCGCATCGATGGCGCGCTGCCCTCGGCGGTGGCGACCTGGATCGTGTTGTCGCTGCTTGCCTGATACTGGAGCGGTGAAGCAGGAACTTATCTTCGAGGCGCCGCGTCGGGGTCTGCCGCCCCGCCACTTCGCCGACCTCGACCCTGCCGAACAGACCTCGGCGATCGCCGACCTCGGCCTGCCCGCTTTCCGGGCCAAGCAGGTGGCAAACCAGTACTACGGGCGCCTGATGGCCGACCCCCGGCAGATGACCGACCTGCCATCGGCAGTGCGCGACTCCATCGCCGACGCGCTCTTTCCGCCGCTGCTCTCGGTGGTGCGCGACGTGCAGTGCGACGCCGGCGAAACGCGAAAGACGTTGTGGCGCGGCCGCGATGGCGCCACCTTCGAGTCGGTGCTGATGCGTTACCCGGACCGCAACACCGTCTGCATCTCCTCGCAGGCCGGCTGCGGGATGGCGTGTCCGTTCTGTGCGACCGGCCAGGGCGGCCTCACCCGCAACCTCAGTACGGCGGAGATCGTTGAGCAGGTTCGTGCTGCGGGGGTGGCTGTGCGCGATGAGTTCGGCGGCCGCCTGTCCAACGTGGTCTTCATGGGCATGGGGGAGCCGTTGGCCAACTACGCCCGCGTGGTCGCCGCGGTGCGCCGCATCGTGTCCGCGCCGCCCGACGGGTTCGGCATCTCGGCACGTTCGGTGACGGTGTCGACGGTCGGCCTTGCCCCGGCGATCCGCAAGCTCGCCGACGAGCACCTCGGGGTGACCCTGGCGGTGTCCCTGCACACCCCCGACGACGAACTGCGCGACACGCTGGTGCCGGTGAACAACCGGTGGAAGGTCGGCGAGGTCCTCGACGCGGCCCGTTACTACGCCGACATGACCGGCCGCCGGGTGTCGATCGAGTACGCGTTGATCCGGGACGTCAACGACCAGGGCTGGCGGGCCGATCTGCTCGGCACCCTGCTGCACCGGGCGCTGGGCCCGCTGGCCCACGTCAACCTGATCCCGCTCAACCCCACACCGGGTAGCAAATGGGACGCCAGCCCCAAACCGGTGGAGCGCGAATTCGTGAGACGGGTGCGGGCCAAGGGAGTGTCGTGCACAGTGCGAGACACCCGTGGGCGCGAGATCGCGGCCGCCTGCGGCCAGTTGGCCGCCGAAGGCGGGTAGGGCTTTAGCGCAGGATGCCGCGACGGCGTAGAACCACGTCCCGGATGATCCAGAACGCGACGGCCGCGGCCATGCCGATCAGCCAGATGTCCTCGACGTGGCCGATGTGGTTTCCGTGCAGCATGCCCAGCAGGAACACGATGATGAAAATGCCCGCGGCGTACCAGGTGCGGGGGGTCAGCTTGCTCCAGCCCCACGCCGCTGACGGGACCTCGGCGGGGTCGACCTCCGAATAGCGCTCCACCTCGGTGTTGGCCATGTCAGCTCCTATCCATTGACTGCGAGTCATTCTGGCACATCGACCGGGGGGATCGGCGCCGATCGTGCCCCTCAGCCCATCAGTCCGTACCGGCGCAAAGCCTCGGTCCGTTCGGCCGCGTGGTCGACGATCGGTTCGGGATAGCCCGGCGGGCGGCCACCTTTGAGGCGGTGGACGTCGGGGGTGTCGGCGAGTTCGGGGACCCACCGCCGCACATAGTCGCCCGACGGGTCGAACTTCTCGCCCTGCGCGGTGGGGTTGAACACCCGGAAGTACGGCGCGGCGTCGGTCCCCGTCCCCGCGCACCACTGCCAGCCGTGCTGGTTGCTGGCGATGTCGGCGTCGACCAACTGCTCGAAAAACCAGCGGGCGCCCCACTGCCACGGCAGGTGCAGATCCTTGACCAGAAACGACGCGACGATCATCCGGACCCGGTTGTGCATGAACCCGCTGCCGAGCAACTGGCGCATCCCCGCATCGACGATGGGGTAGCCGGTGCGGCCCTGTTTCCATGCGTCGAACGCCGCCCGTGCTTCGGGTCCGGTGTCGACCTCGATGGAGTCGAAGGCGGCATTCCAGTTGCGCCAGGCACTGGCCGGCCACTGATGCAGCACCGCGGCGTAGAAATCCCGGAACGCCAACTCCCGGAGGTAGGCGGCCGCTCCGCGGTCGCCCACGTCGAGGTCGGCCGCCAAGGTTCGCGGATGGATCGTCCCGAATTTCAGGTGTGCCGACATCCGGCTGGTGCCGGGTTTGTCGGGCCGGTCGCGATCGGTGGAGTACGTGGCCAGCCCGTCGGCGAGGAATTCCGCCCAGCGCTGCCGCGCCGCGGTCTCACCGGCCGGAACATCAAGTGCCACATGCGGATCCGGCGCATCGGCCGCGGCGGGGAGACCGGTCACGCCGACCGGGTCGATCCAGGAGGCCGCCGCCGCGTCGGACTGCGCCGGCGCCCGCCAGCCGACATCGCGCCATCGGTTGAAGAAGGGCGTGAAGACCTTGTAGGGGCTGCCGTCGTCCTTGGTCACCCGGCCCGGGGAGACCAGGTACGGCGATCCGGTGGCGATCAGGGGAATGCCGACCGCGGCCAGTGCCTGGGTGACGGCGGCGTCGCGGCGCAGCCCGAACGGACTGAAATCGGCGGATACGTGCACGGCGGTGGCGTCGACCGCCGAACAGATCTGCGGGATGACGTCTTCCGGGCTGCCCCGGGTGACCAGGAATCGTCCGCCGAGCGCGTCGCGCACCTCGCGCAGCGAGTCACCGAGGAACTGCAGTCGACGCGGCCCGCTGGCATTTTCCAGGCGGGGGTCGAGCACGAAACAGGCCAGGACGTCCGAACCGTCGCCGGCGGCTTCGGTCAATGCGGGAAGGTCGCGCAGGCGAAGGTCGCGGCGGAACCACAGAACCGTGGCGGGCATAGCGCACATGCTGCCCTGTGCCGGCCAACGAGGCCGACCGGGGGCGTGTAGGGGAGACACGCCACCCGGTCGGCGGATGGTGCTGCAGTGCTACGCCGCGTAGGCGGGGGACTACGCCTAGCTGGCGGGAGGCAGCAGCACCGAGTCGATCAGATAGATCGTCGCGTTGGTGGACGTGATGCCACCGCACACGACGTTGGCGTTGTTGACCATCAGGTGGTCGCCCATGCCCGAAACGGTCACCGGGGCGCCGTTGACGGTCGTGTGGGTGCCCACAACCTGGTCCGGACCTGCCTGACCCGCAACGACGTGGTACGTCAGGATGGAGGTCAGCAGCGTCGAGTCGGTCTTGAGCTTGTCGATGGTCGCCGCGTCCAGCTTGGCGAACGCATCGTTGGTCGGAGCGAACACGGTGAACTGCCCGCCGTTGAGGGTGTCGACGAGATTGACCTGCGGGTTGAGCCCGCCGGAAAGCGCCGCGGCCAGCGTGGTCAGAACCGGGCTGTTGGCCGCGGCCGTGGCGACGGGCACCTTGGCCAGTTCGCCGACCGAGCCGGGACCGGTCGGAACCTGCTGTGCGTAGGCGGCGCAGCCGGGGCCTACGAGGTGCATATCGGCGGAGGCTGCGGGCGACACGAGCAGCCCCAGGCTCATCGCGGCAGCGGCCAGGCCTGCCACCGGCAAGGCCCTTGCGGCCTTCGTGTTGTCCTTCATTGTTGTCCTTTCGGTTGTGCGTCCCTGCGGGGCCGCGTTGTCGTCAGTCATTCGGAACCGACCGCGGCGCGGATGGGTGACGTACGACACGCCAGGCCCACCCGCGCCGGCACGCGGCTACGGCGTCGTGGTGGTGGTGGCCGTGGCGGGGGCGCTCGTCGACGACGAGGCCGGGGCTGCAGGCGGCATGAGGACGGTGTCGATCAGGTACAGGGTGGCGTTGGCCGTCTTGATGCCGCCGCACACGACCCCGGCGCCATTGACCATGAGGTTGTCGCCGGAACCTGTGACCTTGAGCGTTTGACCCTGGACCGTCTTGTGCTCGCCCACGACCGCTTCGGGATCGGCCTGGCCCGACACCACGTGATAGGTCAGCACCGATGTCAGCAGCTCCGAGTCGGTCTTGAGCTTGTCGATGGTGGCCGGATCCACCTTGCCGAACGCGTCGTCGGTGGGGGCGAACACGGTGAATTCCCCGTTGTTGAGGGTCTCGACGAGATTGACGTCGGGGTTGAGCTTGCCCGACAGGGCGCCGGCCAGTGTGGTCAGCACGGGGCTGTTGCCCGCGGCCGTGGCCACCGGATCCTTCGCCAGACCCTCGACCGAACCGGGGCCGCTGGGCACCGTCTCCGCGTATCCGGCGCATCCGGCGCCAACGAGTCCGGCCGGTGCCGCCTTGGCCGACGTCGATGTGACAGAGGACATCACCGACGAGGCCGAACTCTTGGCCTCCGAGGTCGCTGATTCGACCTTCTCCTTGGTCCCGGTCGAACAGCCCGCAAGAGCGAGTGCGGTGACGGCAGCGGCGGTGGCGGCGCTGAGCATTGTGCGGTTAATGGTCATCAGGTAGATCTCCTTGATCCCTCCGGTGGGTGGCCGACGGTGGCCACGTTAAGCCTTCGGCGCGGAGCGCCTTCTGGATGCCAGGATGTGACCGGAATCACAGAAGTTCGCGTCACCGGTCGATCGACCACGCCGACCGCGGCACAATGAACCGGTGAACTCCCGCCTGCGCGTGCTGATCCTCGGCAGTACCGGCTCGATCGGTACCCAGGCGCTCGAGGTCATCGCCGCCAACCCCGATCGGTTCGAGGTGGTGGGTCTGGCCGCGGGCGGCGGCAATCCCGAGCTATTGGCGCGCCAGCGGGCCCAGACCGGCGTTCGTGCGGTCGCCGTGGCCGATCCGGCCGCCGCCGAAAGCATCGGCGATGTCACCTACCGCGGGCCCGACGCGGTGACCCGCCTCGTGCAGGACACCGAGGCCGATGTCGTGCTCAACGCCCTGGTCGGTGCGCTCGGTCTGGAACCCACCCTCGCGGCGCTGGCGACCGGCGCGCGGCTGGCCCTGGCCAACAAGGAGTCGCTGGTGGCCGGTGGCCCGCTGGTGCTCAGGGCCGCGCGGCCCGGTCAGATCGTGCCGGTCGACTCCGAGCACTCCGCGCTCGCGCAGTGCCTGCGCGCCGGCAGCGCCGACGAGGTGGCCCGTCTGGTGCTCACCGCCTCCGGTGGCCCGTTCCGCGGCTGGTCGGCAGATCGGCTGGAGGCCGTGACGCCCGAACAGGCCGGGGCCCACCCCACCTGGAACATGGGGCCGATGAACACCCTGAACTCGGCGTCGCTGGTCAACAAGGGGCTGGAACTGATCGAGACCCACCTGCTGTTCGGTGTTCCCTACGAGCGAATCGACGTCGTTGTGCACCCGCAGTCGATCGTGCACTCGATGGTGACCTTCGCCGACGGGTCCACCATCGCCCAGGCCAGCCCGCCCGATATGAAGCTGCCGATCTCGCTGGCCCTGGGCTGGCCGGCGCGGGTCCCCGGCTCCGCTGCGGCCTGCGACTTCAGCACCGCCTCCACCTGGGAATTCGAGCCGCTGGACGCGGCTGTCTTCCCCGCGGTGCAGCTCGCCCGGGAGGCCGGTGAAGCCGGCGGATGCATGACCGCGGTGTACAACGCCGCCAACGAGGAGGCCGCCGCCGCCTTCCTCGCGGGGCGCATCCGGTTCCCGTCGATCGTCGGAACAATCGCTGACGTCCTGAGCGGCGCCGACCAGTGGGCCGCCGAACCGGCTACCGTGGAAGACGTACTCGACGCCCAGCGATGGGCCCGGCAACGCGCCCGCGACGCGCTGGACGTCGCTGCACAGGAGGTCTCCCCGCCCCGATGATGTTCGCTATCGGAATCGCGCTGTTCGCATTGGCCATCCTGGTTTCAGTGGCGCTGCATGAATGCGGCCACATGTGGGTCGCCCGCGCCACCGGCATGAAGGTGCGCCGCTACTTCGTCGGATTCGGGCCGACGCTGTGGTCGACGAACCGTCCCAACAAGCTGGGCTCCACCGAATACGGCGTGAAGGCGATCCCCTTGGGTGGCTTCTGTGACATCGCGGGCATGACCGCGGTGGAGGACCTGCGGCCCGAGGACGAGCCGTACGCGATGTACAAGCAGAAGACCTGGAAGCGGGTTGCCGTTCTGTTCGCCGGCCCGGCGATGAACTTCCTCATCGGGCTGGTCTTGGTCTACGGGATCGCCGTGGTGTGGGGACTGCCCAATCTGCATGCGCCGACCACGGCGGTCGTCGGTGAGACGACCTGCGTCAAGGCGGAGGTGACCAAGGACAAACTCGGTGACTGCACGGGTTCGGGTCCCGCGTCGGCCGCCGGCATCAAGGCGGGCGACGTGGTGGTCAAGGTCGGCCCCACCGAGGTGAAGACCTTCGAAGAGATGGTCGCGGCGGTGCAGAAGTCGGCCGGACCCACGCCCTTCGTCGTCGAACGCACCGTCGACGGGGCGACGACGACGGTCGACACGGTCGTCGACGTCACCACCACCAAGCGCTGGGTGGCGCCCTCCGGCGGGGGCGAGGCGGCCGGTCCGTCCGACGTCGGCGCCATCGGCATCGTCGCCGCGCAGTTCCCGCCGACTCGCTACAACCCGCTGGCGGCGGTCCCGGCGACCTTCGCCTTCACCGGCGATCTCGCCGTCGAGATCGGCAAGTCGCTGGTCAAGATCCCGGCCAAGGTCGGCGCCCTGGTGCATGCCATCGGCGGGGGGGAGCGCGATCCGGAGACGCCGATCAGCGTCGTCGGCGCCAGCATCATCGGCGGCGACACCGTCGATCACGGGTTGTGGGTGGCGTTCTGGTTCTTCCTGGCCCAGTTGAACTTCGTCCTCGGCGCGATCAACCTGGTGCCATTGCTGCCGTTCGACGGCGGACACATCGCCGTCGCGGTCTACGAGAAGCTGCGCAACATGGTCCGCACGGCCCGCGGCCTGATGCCCGGCGGTCCGGTGGACTACGGCAAGCTGATGCCGGCCACCTATGTGGTCCTGGTCGTGGTCATGGGCTATATGGCGCTGACTGTCACCGCCGACCTGGTCAACCCAATCCGCTTGTTCCAGTAGGAGATTCGCAGATGTCTGTTGGTTTGGGTATGCCCCCCGCGCCGCCCCCGGTCCTCGCCCCGCGTCGCAAGACCCGACAGCTCATGGTCCGTGACGTCGGCGTGGGCAGCGATTACCCCATCTCGGTGCAGTCGATGTGCACCACCAAGACCCACGACGTCAACGCCACCCTGCAGCAGATCGCCGAACTGACCGCCGCCGGATGCAACATCGTCCGGGTGGCCTGCCCCCGGCAGGAGGACGCCGACGCGCTCGCTGAAATCGCCCGGCACAGCAATATTCCGGTGATCGCCGACATCCACTTCCAGCCGAAATACATCTTCGCCGCCATCGATGCCGGCTGCGCGGCGGTGCGGGTCAACCCGGGCAACATCAAGGAGTTCGACGGCCGGGTCGGCGAGGTGGCCAAAGCCGCCGGGGCGGCGGGCATTCCGATCCGCATCGGCGTCAACGCCGGATCCCTGGACAAGCGGTTCCTGGAGAAGTACGGCAAGGCAACACCCGAGGCGCTCGTCGAGTCAGCGCTCTGGGAGGCTTCGCTGTTCGAGGAGCACGGCTTCGGCGACATCAAGATCAGCGTCAAGCACAACGACCCGGTGATCATGGTGGCCGCCTACGAGATGCTGGCTGAAAAGTGCGACTACCCATTGCATCTCGGCGTCACCGAAGCGGGCCCGGCGTTCCAGGGCACGATCAAGTCGGCCGTCGCCTTCGGCGCGCTGCTGAGCCGCGGGATCGGGGACACCATCCGGGTGTCGCTGTCGGCCCCGCCGGTCGAAGAGGTCAAGGTCGGCAATCAGATCCTCGAGTCGCTGAACCTGCGCCCACGCGGACTGGAAATCGTGTCCTGCCCGTCCTGCGGGCGCGCCCAGGTCGACGTCTACACGCTGGCCAATGCGGTCAGTGCCGGCCTCGAAGGCCTCGATGTGCCGCTGCGGGTGGCCGTCATGGGGTGCGTCGTCAACGGTCCGGGGGAGGCCCGCGAAGCTGACCTGGGTGTGGCGTCGGGCAACGGCAAGGGACAGATCTTCGTCAAGGGCGAGGTGATCAAGACCGTGCCGGAGGCCATGATCGTCGAAACGCTCATCGAGGAGGCACTGCGTCTCGCATCGGACATGAAGGATGAGGGCCTTGACGGCTCCGACGCGTCTGCGGGCGGTTCACCGGTGGTCACCGTAAGCTGATGGAGCAACCCACCCGCGGGTGAAACCCGCAGAAAGAGCACAATGTCTGCTCCGTCCCTGTTCCGATCCGTCGAGGGACGCCGGGTTGCGGTGGTGCGGGATGCGGTCGCGGTGGACCGAGTGCTGGCCGACGATCCGGTGGGCGGCTGCATGGTGGCCGCCCGGGTGGCCGATCACGGGGTCGATCCGGCTGCCATCGGCGGAGAGTTGTGGACGCGCCGCCGCGCGGAGGATTCGCTGTGTTACGCGGGCGCCAATCTGATTCCGCTGCGTGGTGGCCCCGCCGACATGAAGGCCTTCGCCGAGCAGGCGCTCAGCAGGACACGGCGGTGTTCCTCGGTGGTCGGCCGCGCTGATCTGGTGTTGGCGATGTGGGACCGGCTCGAGCGCGGCTGGGGTCCGGCGCGTGATGTGCGGACCTGCCAGCCGCTGATGGCGCTGCGCTCACGGCCGCGCTGCGCCACCGACCCCGGCGTGCGACGGGTGCGGGTCGACGAACTCGACGCCTATCTGGTCGCTGCGATCGACATGTTCATCGGCGAGGTCGGTATCGACCCGCGCGCCGGCGACGGCGGACGCGGCTACCGGCGCCGGGTGGCCAACCTGATCGCCGCGGGGCGGGCGTTCGCCCGGTTCGAACACGGGAAGGTGGTGTTCAAGGCCGAGATCGGCTCGCAGTCCCCGGCGGTCGGTCAGATCCAAGGGGTGTGGGTCCATCCGGAATGGCGGGGCCGCGGACTCGGTACGGCGGGCACCGCCACGGTGGCCGCCGCCGTGGTGGGCGGCGGACGGATCGCCAGCCTCTACGTGAACAGCTACAACACCGTCGCGCGGGCGGCGTACGCGCGCGCCGGCTTCCGCGAGGTCGGCACCTTCGCCACCGTCCTGTTGGACTGAGCGCCGGTGCGCCTCCGCCCGATCGGGGTCACAGCCTCATAACATCTGCCTCAATGGCAACTTCCAGCTCAATAGCAACACGAGTCACAGGCGTGGTGGTGGCCGCGATGACGGTGACCGCCACGATCTCGGCCTGCACCCCCCGCCAGGCCGGGCCGGCCCAGGCCGCCGCGGCCTTCTTCGCCGAGCTGGGGCGGGGCGAGACCGGTGCGGCCGCCGCGCTCAGCGACCAGCCGACCGAAGCACATGCCGGACTCAACCAGACCTGGTCCGGGCTGCAGGCAACCCAACTCGACGCGACCATCCTGGGATCGCGCTACACCGACGACGCCGGAAGCGTGAACTACCGGTTCACCTGGCAGCTGCCCAAGAAGCGCACCTGGACCTACGACGGTGTGCTCAACATGGTCCGCGATGAGGGCATCTGGCGAGTCCGGTGGTCGCCCAGCGCGCTGCACCCGAAGCTGGGCGAGAACCAGAGCCTTGAACTCCGGGCCGACCCGCCGCGGCGGGCCTCGGTCAACGAACTCGGCGGGACCGAGGTGCTGGCCCCGGGCAGCCGGTACCGGTATCAGCTCGACGCGGCACGGGCCGGCGGTGATTTGATGACGACCGCCAGGGTCCTGGCCGACGTGCTGCGGCCGTTCGACAGCACCATCAGTCCCCAGCGCATCGCCGAGCAGGCCAGCTCGATCAACGGCCCGCTGGACCTCATCACGCTGCGACCCTCCGACCACGATCGCGTCGCCGGGGCGCTCGATGCATTACCCGGTGTGATCGTCACCCCGCAGGCCGACATGCTGCCCACCAACGACAATTTCGCGCCCGCCGTCATCAGTGAGGTGAAGAAGGCGGTCGAGGACGAACTCGACGGCGAAGCGGGCTGGCGGGTGGTGAGCGTCAACAAGAACAGCGCCGACGTGGACGTGCTCACGGAGGTGGCGCCCAAGCCGGCGCCCTCGATCAACCTGACTCTCGACCGGCTGGTTCAGGACGCCGCTCAGCGCGCGGTGGACGACCAGTGGCGCAAAGCGATGCTGGTCGTGATGAAGCCCTCGACCGGGGAGATCCTCGCGGTGGCTCAGAACGGCGCCGCCGACGCCGACGGTCCGGCGGCCACCACGGGCCTGTACCCACCCGGTTCGACGTTCAAGATCGTCACCGCAGGCGCGGCCATCGACAACAAGCTGGCCGCGCCCGACTCCATGGTGGCCTGCCCCGGCCAGATCGACATCGGCGACCGCACCATCCCCAACTACGACAAGTTCGACCTCGGCGTGGTCCCGATGGCCCAGGCCTTCGCCAATTCGTGCAACACCACCTTCGCCGAGTTGGCCAGCCGGATGTCGCCGACGGCCCTGACCGTGGCGGCCTCCGGATACGGGATCGGACCCGACTACACGGTCGAGGGTCTGACCACGGTCACCGGAATGGTGCCGGCGACCGTCGACCTGGCCGAGCGCACCGAGGACGGGTTCGGACAGGGCAAGGTGCTGGTCACGCCCTTCGGAATGGCTCTGGCGGCCGCGACCGTCGCGGCCGGCAAGACACCGACCCCGCGTCTGATCGCGGGCACCGAGACTCTCCAGACCGGGGAGAACCCGCCCGTCAACCCGGCCACACTCGACGGGTTGCGCTCGATGATGCGCCAGGTGGTGACCAACGGCACAGCCAGGGACATCGACGGGCTCGGCGAGGTCTACGGAAAGACCGGGGAGGCGGAGTTCCAGGGCGGCTCGCATGCCTGGTTCACCGGTTATCGCGGCGACCTGGCGTTCGCCGGGCTCATCGTCGGCGGCGGCAGTTCAACGTATGCGGTGCGGATGGTGCGCCAGATGTTGGAGCAGTTGCCGCCCGACTTCCTGGCCTGAGGGGATACGCGGCCGACTCAGCCGGCCACGATCTGACCGGCCTGCACCGTCACCGGCCGCGCGACCAGCGGGTCGACAGCCGGGCCGCGCTGCACGGAGCCGTCGAGGGTGAATTTGCTTCCGTGGCAGGGGCATTCGATGCCGCCGTTCTTGACCGTCAGTGCGCACCCGGCATGCGTACAGCGCGCGATGAAGCCCTTGAAGACGCCGACGCTGGGCTGGGTGATCAGCGTGCCGTCGATGATCGTCGCCTCACCGACGGGGACGTCGGCGGCAGCCGTCAGTGTCTGACCGGGGGTGGGCGGGGGGGAAATCGGCGCGGCGTCGGGCTTCGTGCAGGCGGCCAGTGGAGCGACGGCTGCCCCGATCAACACGGACCTTCTCGGCAGATCAGACATGGTCGGTCAGCCTAATCCAGGCGGCACCGGAGCGAGATGGGCCCGGGACAGCGGTAAATTGGTCACGTCATGACTGATATCGAGCACAGGATCGACACCTCGGCCGTCGTCAAGTACGACAACGCGCCGGCCGTGCGGGTGTCCGACGCGGACCGCAACGGCACCTTGCGGCGCCTGCACAATGCCGTCGCACTGGGCCTGATCGACATCGGCGAGTTCGAGGAGCGGTCGGCCGAGGTCGCCACCGCCCGCCAGCCGTCCGACTTGGAGGCGCTGGTCGACGACCTGCCGCGGGCCGGAGCCCTGGCGTCATCGGCCGCCGACCGACTGGAACTCCGCGGCTGGATGGGCTCGCTGCGCCGGCACGGCGACTGGATGGTCCCCACCAGGCTGTCCCTGGTGCGCCGGATGGGGTCGGTGGACCTCGATCTGACGACCGCGCGCTTCGCCGGACCGGTCGTGGTCATCGAGTTGGACATGGTGCGCGGGTCGGTCGACATCCGGCTTCCCGACGGAGCCAGCGCGTCGCTCGACGACGTCACCGTCTACGGCGGCAGTGCGCGTGACCGGCGCAAGAATCCGCCGGCCGAGGGTAAGCCGCATGTGGTGATCACCGGCCGTGTGGTGATGGGCTCGGTGAACATCCGTGGACCGCGGCGGCCGGTGTTGCCGGTGCCCTCGGTGCTTCGGCGCCGGTGAGGAACCATGCCGGTGCGTAGCCCGCTGAGTGCCGGGGTGGTCTCGCCGACCCTGCCGGTGCCGAAGTCGATCGAACGGCCCGAGTATGTCGGGCGGACAGACGCCGCCGAGGGCAGCGAGCCGTGGGTGCAGACTCCCGAGGTCATCGAGAAGATGCGTATCGCCGGCCGGATCGCGGCCGGGGCACTGGCCGAGGCCGGTCAGGCGGTCGCTCCCGGGGTGACCACCGACCAACTCGACCGGATCGCCCACGACTACATGCTCGACCACGGCGCCTACCCCTCGACGCTGGGCTACAGGGGATTTCCCAAGTCCTGCTGCACCTCGCTCAACGAGATCATCTGTCACGGTATCCCGGACTCGACGGTGATCGCCGACGGCGACATCGTCAACATCGACGTCACCGCCTATATCCACGGGGTCCACGGCGACACCAACGCCACCTTCCTGGCCGGTGACGTCACCGAGGAGCACCGGTTGCTCGTCGAGCGGACCCGGGAGGCCACCATGCGCGCCATCAAGGCTGTCAAGCCCGGCCGGGCGCTGTCGGTGGTGGGCCGGGTCATCGAGTCCTACGCAAACCGATTCGGCTACACCGTGGTTCGCGACTTCACCGGTCACGGCATCGGAACCACGTTCCACAACGGGCTGGTGGTTCTGCACTACGACCAGCCCGATGTGACGACCGAGATCGAGCCGGGTATGACCTTCACCATCGAGCCGATGATCAACCTGGGTGCGCTGGACTACGAGATCTGGGACGACGGCTGGACGGTCGCCACCGCGGACCGTAAGTGGACGGCACAGTTCGAGCACACCATCGTGGTGACCGAGGACGGCGCCGACATCCTCACCCTGCCATGACGCCGCGGACCGGTGGCGCACTGCTGGTCGCCGGAACCACCTCCGACGCCGGTAAGTCCATGGTGGTCGCAGGTCTGTGCCGGCTCCTGGCGCGCACCGGAATTCGCGTGGCGCCGTTCAAGGCACAGAACATGAGCAACAACTCGGTGGTCGCCCTGGACGCGGACGGGGCCGGCGGCGAGATCGGCCGGGCGCAGGCCATGCAGGCCCGCGCCGCGGGCCTGGCGCCCAGCGTGCGGTTCAACCCGATCCTGCTCAAGCCCGGCAGTGACCGGACGTCGCAACTGCTGGTGCGCGGCCGGTCGGTGGGCACGGTGGGGGCCCGGGACTACATCACCCACCGGGAACGGCTGGCCGGGGTTGTCGCCGACGAACTGGCGGGTCTGCGAGCCGAATTCGACGTCGTGGTGTGCGAGGGAGCCGGCTCGCCCGCTGAGATCAATTTGCGTGCAACGGATCTGGCGAACATGGGCCTGGCCCGTGCGGCGAGTCTGCCGGTCGTGCTGGTCGGCGACATCGACCGCGGTGGTGTGCTGGCGCACCTGTTCGGCACCGTCGCCGTGCTCTCACCGGAGGACCAGGCGCTGATTGCCGGATTCATCGTCAACAAGTTCCGCGGCGACCCGGCGCTGTTGGCGCCCGGGCTCGAGCAACTGGCGGCGCTCACCGGCCGGCCGACCTACGGTGTGCTGCCCTACAGCGACCAGTTGTGGCTCGACGCCGAGGACTCGCTGTCTGTGGTGGCCCGCGAGGTGATCGGCGTGCCGGAGCCCGCACACGGCAGCCAGTGGCTGCGGGTGGCAGCGCTGCGGCTGCCGCGGATCTCCAACTCCACCGACGTTGAGGCACTGGCGTGCGAGCCCGGAGTGGCGGTGCACTGGGCCGGCGAGCCGGCGCAATTGGTCGACGCCGACATCGTGGTGATCCCCGGCAGCAGGGCGACCGTCGACGACCTGCAGTGGTTGCGCGACCGGGGCCTGGCCGACGCCGTCGTGGCCCACGCCGCCCGTGGCGGTGTGGTGCTCGGCATCTGCGGAGGGTTGCAGATGCTGTGCGGGCGCATCGACGATGCGGTCGAGAGCGGCCGGGGGAGCGTGGCGGGCCTGGGTCTGATCGACGCCGATATCGCCTTCGAGCCCGAGAAGGTGTTGCGCCGGTGGGAGGCCGCAGCCGACGGCCTGGACGGCTACGAGATCCACCACGGGCGGGTCGTGCGATGTGCCGAGGACGCCTGGTTCGAGGTGGGCGACAGCGTCCAGGGTTATCGGCGGGGCAGCGTGTTCGCCACGCACTGGCACGGGCTGCTGGACAACGACGGATTCCGGCGGGACTGGCTCGCCCGCGCCGCCGAGGCGGCCGGCCGGACCGGCTTCCAGGTCGCACCCGATACCAGCGTGACCGCCCGCCGGGACAGCCAGCTCGATCTGATGGCCGACCTGCTGGACACCCATCTCGACATGGACGCCGTGCTGGCGCTGCTGGACGGTCCTCCTCCGGATGCGCCGGTCATCACCACCGCGGTCGGTGGCCTACCCTGATCGGCATGGGTCGCACAGCGGTGGCGGGGGCGCTGACGTCGGCTGTCATGCTGCTGGCCGGGTGTGGCGCCACGGTGGCCGGCACGGCCACCTGGCCGGGGGCATTCCTGCAGCGCGCGTTGCTGGAGAGCGAGGACTTTCCGCCCGGGGTGCACTACGACCGGATCGACGAGGAGCCAGGGCAGCCCGACGGCGCCGACGACCCCGGCTCGATGTTGTCCCGGCCGCAGGGCTGCGCCAACGCGCTGACCAACGTCATCGCGCAGTCCGCCGAACGGGGACCGGGCAGCGCGGCCAAGTACACGGTGACCTATGACGGCGCCCAGATCGGGGTGACCGTGTTGTCCTGGAACCTCGATCTGGCCGAACTCAAGGCGGAGGCAGACCGCTGCGCGCAGTTCGAGGCGTTCTTCGATCCGAATTCGGACGGCATTCCGATGTCCACCAGTGCTCTGCCCGGCCTGGAAGCCGGGGCGTTGGCCTACCAGCAGACGATGAATCTCAGCGGCGCCAAGAGCAGTGTCTACATGGCGTTCCAGAACGTCGGCCAACGTGCGGTGTTCGGGGTGGCATTCCCGGCGGGTAACCCCACGATCAGCGTGAAAGCGTCACTGCCGCAGACGTTCTTGGAGATTTTCGCCAAGCAGTCCGCCAAACTCCAGGCTTCCTGAGTAGTCCCTGAGAGGCGCCCGGAAACGGGACCGGTGGGCGTCGATGGCGCAGTAGCGTGACCAGATGCCCGCCACGATGATGACCGTCGATGGTTTCGGTGTGCCGGTGGACGTCTCCGGGCCGGACAGGGGCTGCTACGTCGTTCTGCTCTGTGCGGCTCAGCACGCGCCGGCGGCGTACTCCACCTTGTGCCAGCGCCTGCACACCGCCGCGGTGAGAACCGTTGTCATCGGTGCCGACCCGCGTATGCACACCAAGGCGGTGATCGCGATCCTCGATGCACTCGAGGTGCCGTCCGGAGTGCTGGTCGGCGACCGAGTCGGAGCCGAACTGGCCTGGGGGGTGGCCGCCGCGCGCCCCGACCGGTTCACCGGCCTGGTGGTCATCGATCGGCCGCATCCCCGCGTCGCCGATCCGAGTGGGATGATCCCCGATCCCGATTGCGCCCCGGTCGAGGTGAACACGACGGCCCTGTTCACCAGCCCGGCATCGCGGGCCATGGCCAAAGCCAGCCAGCGCTTCGTCTACAGCGACTTCCGGCTGGTCGAATACACCGGGCGCCGCAACGCGGACGTGGCCGTTGCCCAACTCGCCGCCGAGATCGTGTTGCGCAGCAGCACCTGGTAGAGCGCTCTCTCCATCAATGGATCCGGAACGCCGCAAGATCGGCATCCTGGCGACCTGTTGCCTGAGTTCGCTGATCACCGGGATGGATCTCACCATCGCCAACCTCGCGATCCCGTCGATTCGCGGCGACCTGTCGGCCACCGCCGCGCACACCCAGTGGGTCATCGCCATCTACGCCCTGGTGGTTGCGTCGCTGCAGCTGCTGGGCGGGGCGGCCGGTGACCGGTTCGGTCGCCGCAGGGTTCTGCAGATCGGTATGACGATCTTCATGTTCGGTTCGCTGCTGTGCAGCCTTGCGCCGAGCATCGACCTGCTGATCGCCGCGCGGGCATTACAGGCGTTCGGCGCCTCGATGATGAATCCGGTTGCGTTGGCGATCATCGCCCAGGTGTTCATCGTGCCCGCCGAACGGGCCCGCGCGATCGGCATCTGGGGGGCGGTGTTCGGCGCCTCTCTGGCGCTCGGGCCCGTCGTCGGCGGATTTCTCATCGATCTCTTCGGCTGGCGCTCGGTGTTCTGGATCAACCTCCCCGTCGTTGCGGTGGCCATCGTCCTGTGCGCGGTGCTGGTGCCGGAGAGCAGATCGGCGACGGTTCGTGGCATTGATCCGATCGGGCAGTCGCTGGCTGCCGCCAGCCTGTTCGGCCTGGTGTTCATCCTGATCGAGAGCCCGGGTCGGGGCTGGACGCATCCGTGGATCATGGCGATCGCGGCCGCTACGGCCATGGCGTTCGTGGGCTTCCTGCGTTACGAGTCGAGGCACCCCGATCCGTTCATCGAACTACGGTTCTTCCGCTCGATCCCGTTCGCCGCGGCGGCGCTCACCGCGCTGTTCGTCTTCATCGTCTGGGGCGCCTTCCTCTTCATGATGTCGATCTACCTGCAGGGATGGCGGGGATATCCCGCCGCCCACGCCGGTCTGCTGCTGCTGCCGGTCGGGCTTGCAGTGCTGGTCTTCTCGCCGATCTCCGGCCGGCTGGTCAGCCGGGTCGGCAGCAGGCCGTCGCTGATGATCGCCGGGCTGATGATCGCCGCGATGTCGGCGATGCTTGTCTTTCTCACCCCGATGGCACCGCGGTGGTTGCTGATGATGATCTTCGTGGCTTTCGGCATCACCTTCGGCATGGTCACCGTGCCGATCAACTACGCCGCGGTGAGCGGTATGCCGCAGGACCGGGCCGGCACGGCTGCCGGTATCACCAGCACCAGCAAGCAGGTCGGCATCAGCGTCGGTGTTGCGCTCAGCGGGGTGCTGGCCGCCGGCGCGCTCTCGCCGCCGATGGGCGATTTCACCGCCGCTGCCGATCCGCTGTGGCTGTTCACCTTCGCTCTGGGATTGGCTATCGCCGCATTGGGCGTGGTCTCAACCTCGCCGCGGGCCAAGCGATCGGCCGAGCTGTCGATAGCCGGAGCTAGCGGACCCCGTCCAATTGGCGGCCCTGCTCGTCGACCTGGCGCACCGGGCCGGTGAACCACTTCTTCACCGAGGTGTGCCAGTAGATCCACAGCAGGATCAGCGTGCCGCCGACGAGCAGTGGGGTGTAGTTGACGAACTTCCACTCGAAGCTCGGATCCCACGGAACCCCGCCCAGGGCGGTCGGGAACATAGCCACGATCGAGGTGATGATGATCTCCGCCAACGCCAGCGGAGCCATCCACTTGTAGCGGTTGCCCAGGTTCCAGCTCCCCACGGGGAAGGAGTCACCGGCTTTCCACCGGTAGTAGATCGGAACGGCGAAGGCCAGGTAGAGGCCCACCACGCCGATGGAGACCACCGCGAAGAAGGCGATCGGCACCGGAGCGCCGTTGATGTCCACCGGCACCAGTGCGGGCAGGGTGATGATCGCGGCGATCAACGCGGTCACGATCACCGCGTTGGCCGGAACCCGTCGGGAGCTCACCTTCGACCAGAGCTGATGACCGGGCACAGCACGGTCGCGGCTGAAGGCGAACAGCATCCGCGACGCGCTGGTCTGGCAGGCCGTGGTGCAGAACAACTGCCCGGCGGTGGAGATCAGCAGCACCGCAGCCGCCCACTTGGAGCTCAGCGCCTGGTTGAAGATCGACGCCACCGCGCCGCCGGCCTTCGACACCCCGTCGGCGTCCTGGACGGCGAACAGGAAGGCCAGCAGGAGGATCCAGCCGCCGATCGCCGAGTAGAAGATCGATCGCCAGATGCCCTTGGCGGCGCCGTCGGCGGCGCTCTTGGTCTCCTCGGACAGGTGAGCGGAGGCGTCGTAGCCGGTGATCGTGTACTGGGTGAGGATCGCCGAGATCGGCAGCACGAACAGCAGCCAGCCGAAGCCGGAGGTGGCTCCACCGAACATGCCACTGTTGTTGATGGTCCTGCCGAACACCTCACCCACGCTGGCGTGGTGCTCGGGAACGAGGAACAGGATCGCGATCACCGTCGCCGCACCGGCCACATGCCACCACACCGAGATGTTGTTGATGACGGCCAGCAGGTGGCTGGAGAAGATGTTGATGATCGCCACCACCGCCAGGATGATGAGGAACATCACGAAGACGCGCTTGAGGCTGTAGCCGGCCAGCCAGTTCTCGCTGAGTGTGCCCAGGGTCAGGTCCAGGAAGGTCGCGCTGCCGTAGGACACCGACGCCAGGATCGCGATCAAGCCGACGAGGTTCAGCCAGCCGGTGTAGTACCCCGCCTTCGGGCCGCCCAACTTGGCTGCCCACCAATAGATTCCGCCCGAAGTCGGATATGCCGACACCAGCTCGGACATGCAGAAGCCGATGAGCATGATGAAGGCCGCCAGGATGGGCCAGCCCCAGGCGATCGCGGCGGGGCCGCCGTTGTTCCAGCCCAGGCCGAAGGAGGTGAAGCAGCCCGCCAGGATCGAGATGATGGAGAACGAGATCGCGAAGTTGTTGAACCCGGACCAGGATCGCTGCAATTCCTGGCTGTAGCCCAGGCGGGCCAGGTGCAGTTCGTCCTCATCGAGAATTTCGTGGCCCTCGGGCACAGGGTCTCCTTCGTCACCGGTTTTTAGGCAGAATAGGTCGCTATTGGTCTGGTGTCCTACCTTTTGGGTGTCGTTCGTGTAAACCTTGGTGCGGGCCGCACCGTCATGACGCAGTGCCAGCCACGAACCCGTCGACGCGAGGAGCTGTAAGTGACGTCTGAGAGCAGCCGTCGTCGCGGATTCCTGACCCCCGGCGAGCTGGATCGGCTCATGGCCGCCGGCGAGATCGACACCGTCATCGTTGCGTTCGCCGACATGCAGGGCCGGCTGACCGGCAAGCGGGTCTCCGCGAGGCTGTTCGCCGAGGAGGTCGCCGCCCACGGCGCCGAGTGCTGCAACTACCTGCTGGCCGTCGACGTCGAGATGAACACCGTCGACGGCTACGCGATGTCGAGTTGGGAATCGGGCTACGGCGACATGGTGATGCGCCCGGACCTGAGCACCCTGCGGCTGCTGCCCTGGCTGCCCGGCACCGCGCTGGTGATGGCGGATCTGCAGTGGCCGAGCGGCGATCCGGTGGTCGCGGCCCCGCGCAGCATCCTGCGCGCACAGACCGAGCGCCTGGCCCAGCGCGGATTGGCCGCCTTCGTGGGCACCGAACTGGAATTCATCGTGTTCGACAACAGCTATCGCGACGCGTGGGCAGCCGACTATCGCGGCTTGAGCAAATCCAGTGACTACAACGTCGACTACGCCATCCACGCCTCCACGCGGATGGAGCCATTGCTGCGTGACATCAGGCTCGGCATGGACGGCGCCGGCATGTACTGCGAGGGTGTCAAGGGCGAGTGCAACCAGGGTCAGCAGGAGATCGCGTTCCGCTATGACGACGCCCTGGTCACGTGTGACAACCACACCATCTACAAGAACGGCGCCAAGGAGATCGCCGACCAGCACGGTAAGAGCCTGACGTTCATGGCCAAGTTCGACGAACGCGAGGGCAACAGCTGCCATATCCACATCTCGCTGCGCGGCACCGACGGCACCCCGGTGTTCGCCGGTGACGCCGACCCGCTCGGGATGTCTCCCATGTTCCGCAGTTTCCTCGCCGGGCAGTTGGCCACGATGCGTGAGCTGGCGCTGTGCTACGCACCGAACATCAACTCCTATAAGCGATTCGCGCCGGGGAGCTTCGCCCCGACCGCCGTTGCGTGGGGGATGGACAACCGCACCTGTGCTCTGCGGGTGGTGGGTCACGGCCAGTCCATGCGGATGGAGAACCGGGCGCCGGGCGGTGACGTCAACCAGTACCTGGCGGTGGCGGCCTTGATCGCCGGCGGACTGCATGGCATCGATCAGGGTTTGGAACTGCCCGAGGCCGTCGCGGGCAACGCCTACGCCGGGGATGCTCAGCGGTTGCCGACCACGCTGGCCGAGGCCGCCGAGTTGTTCGGCAACTCGGAGGTGGCCCGGTCGGCATTCGGCGATGACGTCGTGGAGCACTACCTCAACAACGCACGTGTGGAAGTCGCGGCGTTCAACGCGGCGGTCACCGACTGGGAGAGGGTGCGCGGCTTTGAGCGGTTCTGATATCGCGCCGAATCCCGGGTCGCGTCGTTCCTGCCCGCCGGGTCCGGTGATCGGCCTGACCACCTACCGCCAGCAGACCCGCAGCGGGGTGTGGGATGTGCCCGCCAGTTTCCTACCGGCCGTCTACCTCGACGGGGTCACGCGCGCCGGCGGTGTCGCCACCCTCCTGCCGCCGCAGCCTGTCGACGACCTCATCGCCGAGACGGTGATCGACCGCCTCGACGGGCTGGTCCTCACCGGCGGCAAAGACGTCAACCCGGAGGCCTACGGACACCAGCCGCACCCGGCCACCGAGGAGCCCGCGCGCGAGCGCGACGCCTGGGAGTTCGCGCTGCTGAATGCCGCGTTGCGCCGGCACCTGCCGGTGCTCGGCATCTGCCGCGGCCCGCAGTTGATCAACGTGGTCCTCGGCGGAACCCTGCACCAGCATCTGCCCGATGTCGTCGGACACAGCGGTCACCGGGTCGCCGACGCGACCTTCGCGACACACCCCGTCCGCATCGCCGAGGGCAGCCGCCTCGCCCGGATGCTCGGCGAGAGTGTGCAGACCCGCTGCTATCACCATCAAGCCATCGACGCGCTGGGCCGGGGACTGGTCGCCACCGCCACGGCCGAGGGCGTGATCGAGGGCATCGAGATTCCCGGCGACGATTTCGTCGTCGGGGTGCAGTGGCATCCCGAGGAGAACCTTGAGGATCTGCGGCTGTTCGCCGGTCTCGTCGCCGCCGCCAGAACCTACGCGATGGAGAAAGTGAGCCAGTGGTAACCACCACCGTCATCAACCCTGCCACCGAACAGGTGGTGCGGACCGTCGACCTGCTCGATGCCGCCGCCGTCGACGACGCGGTCGCACGGGCGAAGGACGCCCAGAAGCTTTGGGCCGCGGTGGCCCCCGCGGAACGCGCCGCGGGGCTGCGGTCATTCGCCGCCGTGGTCGACGCCAACGTCGGGGAGTTGGCTGCCCTCGAGGTGGCCAACGCCGGCCACCCGGTGTCGGCCGCGGAGTGGGAGGCCGGCCACGTCCGCGACGTGCTGCAGTACTACGCCGCCTCGCCGGAGCGGTTGAGCGGCAAGCAGATTCCGGTCGCCGGCGGACTCGACGTCACGTTCCACGAGCCGATCGGTGTGGTCGGGGTGATCACGCCGTGGAACTTCCCGATGCCCATCGCCGCGTGGGGCTTCGCCCCGGCCCTGGCCGCCGGGAACGCCGTGCTGCTCAAGCCGGCCGAGTGGACCCCGCTGACCAGCATCCGACTCGGGGAACTCGCCGTCGAGGCCGGCTTGCCGCCGGATTTGTTCCAGGTGCTGCCCGGAAAGGGCAGCGTGGTGGGGGAGCGTTTCATCTCCCACCCCGATGTGCGCAAACTGGTGTTCACCGGCTCCACCGAGGTGGGCACCCGGGTGATGGCCGGGGCGGCCGCGCAGGTCAAGCGGGTCACCCTGGAATTGGGCGGCAAGAGCGCCAACATCGTCTTCGACGACTGCGACCTGGAGCGCGCAGCCGCCACCGCTCCGTACGGCGTGTTCGACAACGCCGGGCAGGACTGCTGTGCGCGCAGCCGGATCCTGGTGCAGCGCAGCGTTTTCGAGAAGTTCATGGAACTCCTCGAACCCGCGGTCAAAGGTGTCGTCGTCGGCGACCCCGCTGATCGTGACACCGAGATGGGCCCGTTGGTGTCACGCCGGCACTTCGAGTCGGTGGCCGCCTACGTGCCCGACGATGCGCCCGTCGCGTTCCGGGGGCAGGCGCCCGGCGGTCCCGGCTATTGGTTCCCGCCGACGGTACTCACCCCGGCGCGCACCGACCGGACCGTCACCGAGGAGATCTTCGGCCCGGTGGTCGCCGTCCTGCCGTTCGACGACGAAGCCGACGCCATCGCCCTGGCCAACGACACCGAATACGGCCTGTCCGGATCGATCTGGACCGACAACCTGTCCCGGGCGCTGCGGGTCTCGCGCGCCGTGGAGGCGGGCAACCTCAGCGTCAACTCCCACTCCTCGGTGCGCTACAGCACCCCTTTCGGCGGATTCAAGCGCTCCGGCCTGGGCCGCGAACTGGGACCCGACGCCCCGGAGCACTTCACCGAGACCAAGAACGTCTTCTTCGCGATTGGAGAACCGCAGTGACACCCACCGTCGACCTGACCCAACGACTTGCCGGCAGGGTGGCCGTCATCACCGGCGCGGCCAGCGGCATCGGACTGGCCACCGCCCGGCGGATGCGAGCCGAGGGCGCCACCATCGTCGTCGGCGACATCGACCCGAAGTCCGGCCAGTCGGTGGCCGAGGAACTCGGTGGAACCTTTGTCGCAGTGGATGTTTCCGACGAGGCCGCGGTCGACAACCTGTTCGACACGGCTGCGGCCACCCACGGTTCGGTGGACATCGCATTCAACAACGCCGGGATCTCCCCGCCGGACGACGACCTGATCGAGACTACCGAGCTGCCCGCCTGGCAGCGGGTGCAGGACGTCAACCTCAAGAGCGTCTACCTGTGCTGCCGGGCCGCGTTGCGCCACATGGTGCCGGCCGGCAGGGGCTCGATCATCAACACCGCGTCGTTCGTGGCGGTGATGGGCTCGGCCACCTCGCAGATCTCCTACACCGCCTCCAAGGGTGGCGTGCTGGCGATGTCGCGGGAACTCGGCGTGCAGTTCGCCCGACAGGGGATCCGGGTCAACGCGCTGTGCCCGGGGCCGGTGAACACCCCACTGCTGCAAGAACTGTTCGCCAAGGATCCCGAGCGGGCGGCCCGCCGGCTGGTGCACGTTCCCATGGGCCGGTTCGCCGAGCCGGAGGAACTGGCCGCCGCGGTGGCGTTTCTGGCCAGTGACGACTCGTCGTTCATCACCGGCGCCACCTTCCTGGTCGACGGCGGCATCAGCGGCCACTACGTCACACCGCTGTAGGGACGTGGCCGCCGACGCTGATCCCCTCCCCGAGTCGCTGCTGCGACCGGTCCGGCTCGGTAATGCCTTCGAGGAGACGGTGGAAAGGCTGTTGTCGACCATCCGCCTCGGTGTGCTGCGACCCGGTGAGAGCCTGCCGCCGGAACGGGAACTGGCCGCGCGGCTGGGGGTGAGTCGCGACACCGTCCGCGATGCCATCAAGTCACTGTCGGAGGCGGGCTACGTAGTGGCACGGCGCGGCCGCTATGGCGGGACCTTCCTGGCCGAGCGCTTGCCGGCGCCCACCGGCGGCGGGCCGGGAGTGACCCGTGCCGAGATCGACGATCTGCTGCGGCTGCGCGAGATCCTGGAGGTCGGCGCGGTCCGGATGGCGGCCGGGCGGACGCTGACGGCGGCGGAACGCGACGATCTGTGGTCGCGGACCGACGATGTGTGCGGCGCTGCCGCCGAGGATTACCGGCGGTTGGATTCCCGGCTGCACCTGGCCATCGCCGAGGCGGCCGGCTCGCCGTCGCTGGTACCGTTGGTGGCCGATAATCGAATGCGGGTCAATGCCCTGCTGGATCGAATTCCGTTGCTGCCGCGCAACATCGCCCATTCCGACGAGCAACATGAGGCGATCGTGACCGCGATTCTCGCCGGCGATCCGGAACGGGCCGCCGCGGCGATGCTGTTCCACCTGGGTGGTTCTGCCGCGCTGCTGCACGGATTCCTGGACTGACGAGCGATCCGGCTCACGGGGGGTAAGCGGCATTGCGACTCCGCTCTGTCAATACCCGGTAACGCCGATCGTCCGCGCGGGTCCGTTGGCGTCGCGGCATCATGGCTCCACGGTCCAGCGAACCGCACGGTTGGCGGGTGAATGCCAGAGTGCCGGTGGGACGGAAGAGCGAACTGCCCGGGGCGGTGCGGTATGTGTGGCCGGACGGCGACGTCCACACGACCGTGCCATCGGGAAGTTGGTCATCACGCCAGCCGTTTGGGCCGCACCAAAATGTCTTTATCAAGTGGTGTTACCGACTGGCCTATCAACACTCTGATGAAAGGTCCTTCGATGAACACAACCACCGACCGCCCCGGTGTCGCCATCACCCCAGCGCACCCCGTCGACCCCACCGACAACCTGACCATAGGCACCATTCCCGACGAGGA
>CAISDL010000025.1 GCA_903884065.1 uncultured Actinomycetes bacterium
AGCGTGCAGGCGGCCGACGCGGGTGTGGTGATCAACCCGGCACAGGTGCGCGGACAGGTGGAAGGCGCTGTGGCACAGGGCATCGGCTTCGTCCTGACCGAGAACTTCCATGACGACGACGGCGTGATGACCAACCCGAGCCTGCGCAACTACCGGATCCCCACCTATGCCGACACCCCCCGTACCGAGGTGCTGCTGGTGGACTCCACCGACTCGGTCGGTCCGATGGGCGCCAAGGGTATCGCCGAATGCGGTATCAACCCGGTGGCCCCGGCGCTGGCGAACGCGATCGCCCGCGCCACCGGTGTGCGATATCGCTCGCTGCCGCTGACGCCCGAACGTATTTATGACCGGCTCGGCGACGGCGGTTAAACCCAAAGATCAGCCGGCCAGGAGTTTCTCGATGCCGGATTCGATCCCGACCAGTGGACGCCAGTCCAGTAGTTCTGCTGCAGCCGTGATCGACATGGTCCGCGCGTTCATCGCATACCGGTCGGGTTCGTTGCCGTGGCCAATCGTGGTGCCCGGGATCCGGCTGGCGACGATCTCGGCGATCTCGGCGAACGTCGGCCGGCCCGGGCCGGTGATGTTGAAGGCGTAGGTCCCCTGGTTATAGAGCACGTCCCGGGGCGCCGCCAGAGCGGCAGCGATGGCGGCGCTGAGGTCATCGACGTAGATCCACGGCAGCGGCAGCGTGTTGTCCCGATCCAAGGTGATGGTGGCGCTGGTCCTAGCTTCGGTGATCATCCGCGTTATACCGCAATAGGTTTGGCGGTTCTTGCCGTACACGATCGAGATGCGCAAGGCGACCGCGTCCACGCCGAACTGGCTCACGTAGGACCTCAGCAGTGCTTCGCATTCCACTTTGGAGGCACCGTAGGGTTCACTCGCCAGGAGAGCCTGGGTCTCCGCACAGGGGTGTGTGATGGATGCCGCTTCGGCCGCCTGTCCGTAGGTGCTGCTGGACGATAAGAAGACGATCCGCCCCGGCAATTCGATCTCCCTGGCGATTTCGAACAGATTCAGTGTGCCCCCGACATTGACCTCGTGAAGGTATGCGGGGCGTTCATTGGCGACGTGTGGGCCCGAGACGCCGCCGCCGTGCACGATGCTGGTGACGCCGTGCTCGACGAAACACCGCAGCAGAGCGTCGCGATCGCGAATGTCGGCGATGACGGTCGGGAACGCATCCTTCCCGGTGTGTTCAGTGGCGTCGAAGCCGATCACCTGTCGACCGGCGGCGATTAGCGAAGAGCCGATCTTTTGTCCCAGGAATCCATTGCTGCCGGTGATCAGCGTCGTCATGGTTGCTCCTTGGGTTGCGGTCAGGGGTGTACGCCTGCCTTGACTGTCAGCAGGTAGAAGACCACCGCCCAGGTTGCGTTGATCGCCAGGATCAGCAGAAAGCCCTTGACGTCGGTTGCGGGCTGGGGAGCCGATTCAGCCGGCGAGGTCCACCAGCCCATGATCTTGGTGACATAGAACTTCATGGTCAGATAGCTCATGACAAGGCTGGAGAC
>CAISDL010000026.1 GCA_903884065.1 uncultured Actinomycetes bacterium
GCTCGCCGACCTCCGCGAGTCCGGCGCTATCGAACAGGATGCCGACATGGTCATCCTGCTGCACCGCCCCGACGCCTTCGAGCGTGATGATCCGCGCGGCGGAGAAGCAGATCTCATTCTCGCCAAGCACCGCAACGGCCCGACGAAGACAGTGACGGTGGCGCATCAACTGCACCTGTCGCGGTTCACGAATATGGCGCGCCCGTAGACGACAACTGTAGGTTCTCGTTTTTGACTTCATAATCTCAGTTACGGTTTCATACGCGCTTCATTTATGAAACGAAATCGAGACGGCCGGGTGCACTTCCGCGGATTGGGCGCACCGTGGTGATATGGCGACGCCGCCACCACACTGCCCCACCAGCGCCGTGGTTGAGATCCGGGACAGGAACTCCCTGTCCGAGGTGGCACTTGAATGGGCAAGCGCAACAACAGATTTCCTGAGTCAAGCTGCGCCCTGGCGCACGTTTCGTTGGCGTGCCGGCCAACGCCACTACTCGGGCACGTACTGGTCGGCAACCAACCGTGACCTCGTCATCTATGAATCACGCTTGGAGTTGGCGCGCCTGTTGTTCGCCGACTACGACACGACCGTAGACCGTGTCATCGCCCAGCCGTTCTTCCTACGCGCCAAAGTGAATCGGCGAATCAGAAAACACGTCCCCGATTTTCTTCTCTTCTCGCATGGATTACCGCGGGTGGTCGATGTCAAGCCGACTGCCAGGCTGTCGGTGGAAAAGGTGCGCTTCACCCTGGAATGGACACGCGAGCTCGTCGAGGAACTGGGCTGGATATACGAGGTCTGGAGCGAACCCCCGGATCTCGAACTGAAAAATCTTCGATTCCTGGCGGGGTTCCGCAATGCGGAGCGTTTCGACCCTGAACTCCTGAAAGCGATTCTCCGCGAGTCGAGTTCGGATACGACACTCGGCCAGGTGTTGGGCCACGACCTTGGCGAACCACCTGCGCGGGTGCGTGCGGCCGTGTTGCACCTGGTCTGGCGACACGACTTGGCCGTCGACATCACACAGCCGTTGACCAAATCCAGCCCCGTGGTGAAAGGAATCTGACATGTCCACTGACGGTATCCGTATCGGAGTCGGTACCAGGGTGCTCTACGACGGCCAACTCTGGGAAGTCGCCGAATTGCTTCCCTCAATCGCCGGGGCAGAGGTAGTCCTCCGCGCGTACGGGCGGCATAGCGAAGTCGTCCGCATCAGCTTGCGAGAGGTGTTGGAAGGCACACGCGCCCGCGTCTACGGGGAGGGAGTGGGTCCGAACGCCGACGATCCGGTCGATCCTGCGGATGTGGTGCTCTCGGCGATGACAGAGGCGGAACGAGAGGTGATACAGCGACGCGCGGAACACATCCGTGAGGTTCTCACCGGATACCTCTCGGGGACAGCCGAGTTCGCGAAACCGGGCGAACCTCGACGCGATTTCAACCCGGCGAACCCTTTGACGGCCCGCTACGCGGCGAAGGCCGCCGAACTGGGAGTCTCGATGCGCACCGTGCAGAGTTGGGCCTCGGACTACCTGGCCTTCGGCGAGGCGGGTTTGGCGCGGAGCACAGTGAGCCGGCAGAGCCCGACCGGGCGGGTCGATGAGCGGTGGGTGCAGACGGCGGTGGAGGTGATGGTCGAACACGGCGAGCAATCGAGGCCATCTCAGGCCATGGTGATTAAACGTACTAACGCCCGTGTAATCGCCCGGTTCGGACCAGACGTCGTGACGCTGCCGAGTCGTCCAGTGGCCTACCGGGTGCTGGCTCAATTGGAGAACCGCTATCCGCTGTTTCGGTTGTCGACCAAACGCAATCGGGATATCGCTTCCCGCCCCGGCGGGGTGTACGGGAAGTTGCTACCCACCCGGCCGGGGGAGTACCTGCTGATGGACACCACACGTCTGGACGTTTTTGCCCTGGACCCGCTGACGTTGCGGTGGGTCCAAGCCGAGTTGACCGTTGCCATGGATTGGTACACCCGATGCATCACTGGTCTGCGCCTCACGCCGGTCTCGACCAAGTCCGTGGACGCCGCCGCGGTGCTCTACCAAACGTTCCGGCCCCGGCCAGCGGGTAAGGACTGGCCTACGGCCGCGGTGTGGCCCGAGCACGGCATCCCTCGATCGGTCCTGCTGGATGTCGACGCTATTCACGGCTCCATGACCGGGGCGAGCGGACCGGCGATCGTTCCCGAAACCGTCGTGGTCGATCACGGCAAGATCTACATCTCGGATCACCTGACCAGCGTGTGCCGACGGATGGGCATCTCGATCCAGCCGGCACGTCTGCGCACCGGTCGTGACAAGGGGCCCGTCGAGCGGTTCTTCCGGACGTTGCGTGAAGACCTGCTTCAAGCCTTGCCCGGCTACAAGGGCCCCGATGTGCATTCCCGCGGAGTCGATCCCGAGGGGGAGGCCTTCTTCTACCTCGATGAGCTGGAAGACATGATCCGCCAATGGGTCGCGGCGATCTACCACCATCGACCCCACGAGGGCCTGATCGATCCGCACGTCCCGAAACTGCGGATGTCCCCGGCGCAGATGTTCGAACACGGCATCGCTCGCGCCGGCTACATCGAAGCCCCCCGCGACCCCGACCTGGGTTATGAATTCCTCAAGACCGGATGGCGGCGTATTCAGCACTACGGTGTCGACTTTGACGGCCGGCGCTACAACGGTGCAGGCCTGGATCTCTACCGGGGCCTGGACAGCCCCTACACCGGAAAGGCACGCGGACGCTGGCCTATCCACTACGACCCCGACGACATCACACGGGCCTACTTCCGAGATCCGCACACCCGCCGGTGGCACACCCTGATCTGGGAGCACGCCCCTGCATTGCACATGGCGCTGAGCGAAGATGCGCTGCGTTTTGCGAGGAAAAAGGCCGCCGAAAAGTACAGGTACCCCGACGACCGCCTCGCCATCGAAGACCTCTTGCAGCGCTGGAACCTGGGCCTGGGCACCACCCTTGCCGAGCGGCGGATGGCGCTGCGACTGGCCCGCGAGGAGTCCCTTCTCGACCCAGGCCACACGCAGGACTCACCTGCCGCCGAACCCCCATGGACCGCTGAGGAGGACAACTCCGACGGCGCCGACACCGACCAGAACACCGAACCGCAAACCGGCGACGACGACGAAGACGACGATGGCGACGACGACTTCTACGTTGGCGCGTTTCAGGACGCATGATGGCGCGCAAAGCGGCGCCCCCGCAACCGCAAGCGAACCTCGACAACCTGACCTTGTCGCGTAAAGAGGGATTCCGCGACTTCGTCAACGCTCCGGCCAGGAGTCAACCGGAACTGCTCACCCCACGAGCATTCGCCAGACTCAGCGACGCGGCGCGCACCGAATACGATGCCCAACGCCGTAAGTGGCACGCCAATCTCGGTCCGTTCAAGACCCCCCAGCTGGCCGAGATCCACGATGACCTCGATGACATCGTCGTCAGCAATGATCAAGATGGCGATAGGCCCAAAGGAGCGGTCGCTATTGACGCCTACCCGGGACTCGGCAAGACCACCGCGGTCCTGGACTACGCCAAGAAGTTCCACCTTCGCGAGATCGCCGAGAACGGGGCTTGCACCGCCAGCGGCAATGAACGCTGGCCCGTGTGCCGGGTCGGGTTGGCCGGCAACACGGGGATGGTCGCGTTCAACAAAGCGTTGCTCGGCTTCTATGCCCACCCCGGCAAATCCAAAGGCAGCGCTGACGACTACGCCTATCGCGCTCTCGATTGCGCGCTCAGTTGCGAGACGAAGATACTCATCATCGACGACCTGCACTTCCTTCGGTGGCGCAACACCGCGGGCGTGGAAATCAGCAATCACTTCAAATACATCGCCAACGAGTTCCCCGTCACGCTCATCTATGTCGGTGTCGACCTCGACAAGCGGGGCCTCTTCTTCGATGGACAAGCCACCAGTGACAGGGCAATCGCCCAAACAGCCCGCCGTACAACCAAAATCCGCATGGCGCCCTTTGGAATCGGAACAGAGCACCAACGACGCCAGTGGCATCAACTCCTGCTCACCGTTGAGCAACGGGTTGTTCTGGTGGACAAACGCCCTGGAATGCTCGCTGACGATTTGTCGGACTACCTGTTCGCCCGCAGTACAGGACACATCGGTTCGTTGATGACGTTGATCAACCGCGGATGCTGGCGGGCCATCCGTATGGGAGCCGAATACCTCAGTCGAGACCTGCTTGAGGAGGTCAAGACCGACGACGGATCCGACAGCCGGCGAGCCGAATTCGAGGCCGCGTTCAGCAGCGGAACCCTGACCACCCGCATCACATCCCGAAAGCCCACACCTCCACGAGCCGCGGCGGCTCGACGTGGTGTCCGCCAAGGACTAAAACGCGCCGCGCCGACGAAGACCTGATGACCAACGCACGCACACTGCCGATCCATGTCGCACCGGTGACCGGCGAGGCACTGGACTCCTGGCTCGAGGCGATCAGCCACCGACTGCGATCAGCACACGGCGACACCCTGGCCTCTGTTGGGCTGGCCTCACCCGGCCTCGTCGGCATCGAGGACTCCTGGCTGACACGCTTGCCAGCCTCCAGCGCCGAGCACATCAGCGCCGTCACCGGCCAACCCATCGAGCGTCTCCACCAGATGACCCTCGCCCACTACGCCAGCCCACGGCAGAACATCACCAGCGAGGCACCACGACCGTCGCCGTGGTCACGGACCCACCGATCGCGCTACTGCCCGGACTGTATGGCTGAATCCGACGGCCGCTGGCTCTTGCAGTGGCGACTGGGATGGCAATTCCTTTGCGACACACACCGGTGCCTCCTGGTCGACACCTGCCCGAGATGCCGCTGCGGGCAAAGGGAAGGCTTCTTCCCCGTGGATCTGATCCCCGGCCCCGGCCTGTGCGCACGTCCCGAACCCGGCGCCACCGGCCGAAGCCCACGACGCTGCGCGACCGATCTCAGCGCAACGCCGACCACACGGTTCCCCGAGGTCAGCCATCCCGTGCTCGAAGCCCAGCGCGCACTTCAGACCGTGATCACCGAGAACAACGCGGCGTTCGGCATCTACCGCAAGGTGCCCGTCACCGCACTCGAGTGCCTGCGCGACATCCGGGCAATCGGCGGCAGGCTCCTGCTCCCAGCGATGGCCACTGAGCTGAAACGTCTGATACCCGCAGACCTTTTCGCCGCGCACCGACAGGAACTTCACGACCACGATGATCGTTCGGCCGGCCACGGCACCACTCCCGGATTCCGCGCCCGACTCTCGGCCATCAGCGCCGCCACCGCCGTCACCGCAGCCCTCAGCATCCTCAGCCACGACAACCTCGCCGCTGCCGGGCACGCTCTCGCCAGGCTGGAGAACCGCCGCCGCAGCAACGCCAAGTCCCTTGACTGGGCCAACACCGGATGGGCCCATGACACCACTGCCGCCCTGGCCTCAGCACGACTTACCAGCCGTGCCCCACTTCTATCGCCCACCGAACAACTGCGCTACCGCATCGGTGATGCCCAACCGGGAATTCCCTCACTCAGTCACGCCGACAGCCTCGACGCCGCGCGGAAACTCCCGTGCCCGCTGTGGAGTGACTGGTCGCTACGCCTGAGCGTCCCGGCCCTGGATCCCCTGCGATGGGCCGACTCCTTGCCGGCCGTCGTGCTTGTGGTCAACAGCCGCATCACCTATAGCGAGGCCTGCGCAGCATTGGGATCACCAAAAATTGCGGGCCGAACCATTGCCTACCAACTGAGAAAACTCGCCCACGACCCCCGGTGGCCCGACATCCGCCTCGCGCTGATCCGACTCGCGGACTACCTGCACAACGAACAGACACCGATCGACTACGACCGACGCCGCGCAATCGACTACCGCACCCTGCTTCCCGGCGACACCTGGGACGCCATCTGCGGACAACTGGACATCCGAACGGGCGGGGACAAGCGCCTCCATGTCGTCCGCTGCCAGCTCTACACCGCGATCAGTGGTATTCCGGCCCACCTGGCGCCATGGTTCACCGACAACAACGACTTCCGTTCAGCGCTCGCCGCATTCGCCACCATCCTCACCCCTGGACTGCTCGCCGCGCTGCGCGAGCACAGCCAACACTTCCTGCAACAGAGCGGAATCGACGAGCCGCTCAGCTGGTCCCCACCGCGTGAACTCGTCGACGGCCTCACCCTGCCGGGACCAGATCCCGACCGAATCCCCATCACAGAACTGCACCGCCTGGTCCGCCGACAAGTGCCCCTCAGCGACATCGCCCACACACTCGCCACAACACCGGAGGCCGTTCGCCACACCCTCACGCAGAACCCTGCACCCCCACACCGGCTCGGTCCGACGTCACAACCAGCACCCGGATTGTCTGAGCTGGCTGGAAAGGTGTCGGCTGAACAACTACATGATCTCTACACCGTCCAGGGATTGTCCTTGCGGGCGATCGCCGAGCAATACGGCGTCGACCGCAAAGTCGTCGCACAGCTATTGCGGCGCAGCGCGATCCCCCTGCGACCAGCGCACGGCCCGCGGCGGCGCGACGACGTCGATCGCGACTGGCTCTACGCCGAATATGTTCTCAACCGCCGCACACTTCCCGAACTCGCCGCCGAAAAGGGCATGAGCACCATGAACATGTCGCGGTGGGCCAAACTTCACCGCATTCCGCTGAGAGGACGCGGGGGCCCTAGCCACAGTGCAAGTCTGGCGGCTGAACGATTCGCAATACAAGCTCCCGGCATCCTCAAGCCGGCGCTGGCTGGTATCGGTGGATGGGAACGCCTGCGACGCTTCGCTAAAGCCGCCCAATACCCCACGTTGACAATCGCGGCGGCCGACCTCCGAGTGGATCAATTCACGCTCGTCAACCAGATCAACCGGATCGAAAGAGAACTTGGCACCAAGCTTCTCGAACGGGCCGAACGGGGGCGACCCATGCGACTCACCAAAATGGGCACAACTATCGTTCGCGCTATCCTTTCGCTCGAACGCGAACGAGAAAAGAAGCGCGAAGGCCGTTAGTAGGGCCTGAAACCAATCATGGCGACACCACCTGACCGGGGGCGCGTCAAGGTGTGCACGAAACCCGGGGTGGTTCAGCCGTATCTCACGGCCGCGGCGTGTTGTCGAGACTCACGGTGCCGATCGTGGGGGCATCGACCGGTTGCGTGGTCCAGGAGCCGATACGCCGGGCGGTGCTCCACGCCGCCCAGGCCAGCGCCGCGACGAGTGCTTCGTCTGTCGTCAGCAGCTGTCGTGCGGCCGCGACGTCGGCGTCGGTGACCTGATGCGGTGCGAGGCTTGTCAGTAGGGCGAGCCGCGTCGACGGTCGGAGCTCATCGGGTAGGTGGTCGGTGTATTCGGTGGTCCAGCTGCTGCTGAGGGGTTTGGGTTCGCCGTGCCAGGCGTGCAGGGCGTGCTGAACGGCGGCCCGGCTGGATTCGGCCAGATGGTCGGCGTTGTCCAGGCAGTCGGTCATTGCCGCGAAGGCGCGGGCGATCGGCGGGTTGGCGGCCGCCCAGGCGAGATCGGAGGGTAGGGGGCTCTGTGGAAGCCGTTCGACGGACAGTCCCGGCGGGTGGGTGCGGCGGGCGGTCCGGGCCAGCGCGCGGCCGGCGGCGCGGCGCAGCAATGACTGGGTTCGCGGCCCGCCGGGCAGGAAGGTTTCGTCGAGAAGGACCAGGACCATTCGGGCGGTGAAGTGGAATGCCGTTGCGGTGCCGATACATTCGGGGGCTTCGGGGTGCCCGAAGGGTGGCGGGGGGCCTGAGGGGGCGGCCGTCCCACGTGCCCAGGCAACCAGCGGCGCGTTCTCGCCGACCGGATCGTCATCGGCGAGGATCGCTGCAGCGGTGCCGGCGTTGCCGGTCGCGTAGAGCATGGTGGTGTGTGCGTCGCCGCACCACGGGCAGCGCAGGCCTGCCGACACCGACGCTGCGATCGTCTCCTTGCGCGCGCGGGGGACTTCACCGGCGAGCAGTGCCTCGCGCAGGACCGCCCATCCCGCGGCCAGCAGGCCTTCGTGCGGGGACCACATCATCACCGGCTCGGGTAGGCGGCCGAAGTCCCGGCCGGCCTCGGCATAGATTTCGGCGACGGTCCCGGAGGCCTTGCGCGGGTCGACTGCCTGGATGTGGTTGATGAATTTCATCGGGGGTCCCTTTCGTTGGTCCCGCTGGACGTTGCCCCGGCGATAGTCAGGGCTGCCTCGATCGCTGCACGGCCGCGGTCACCCGCGCCCTGATCGTCGAGAAGCTGTCGGGCCCAATTGACTTCCATCGCATAGGCGTGCAGTTGAAAAGCCAGCTGGGCAGGGTCGACATCCTCGCGCAGCTGGCCCAGCTCTCTGGCCGCCTCGATCTCGGCGACGATCGCGGCGATTCCCGCACCCACGACCTCGGCGACCCGGTCACGGACCGGCCCGGGGCGGGAATCCATGTCCGCGGACGCCGCGGCGAAGAAGCATCCTCCCGGAAAGGTGTCGCCCTCCAAATACCGGATCCAGTAGCTCATCAGGGCCCGTAGCCGATCCAGCCCCGGCTCCGCCGACAACGCGGGCTGATACACGTCGCGTGCGAAGATGCCCGCCGCAGCGTCGACGGCGGCCAACTGCAGCCGCTCCTTGGCGCCGAAGTGGCGGAACAGACCGGACTTGCTCATCCCGAGTTGATCGGCCAGAACTCCGATCGACAAGCCCGACAGACCTGTCACCGACGCGGTGTCCATCGCGGCGCGCAGGATCTGCTCGCGCGTCTGCCGGCCGGATGCCGCGCTAGGCATTGACCGCACCGCATTCACGCGACATCGCCCCAGCCGCGAAGGCGGTGACCAGCGGCGCGTAGCGATCAAGGGCCGCCAATACGTCATCGGCCCCGGCGGAGGGAAGGGCCAGCACCACCTCGTCAACGCCGGCCGCCCGGTAGGCCTCCAGGGTGGCGCGATCACCGGAGGAGGAATACACGCAGACCTGAGCTGTTGCCGGGTCCCGGTCAGCCCGCTCAAAGGCCGCGTGCAACGCCGGTAGAGCCGACAGGATGTCGCTGTGGCCCTCGATCGGTTGCCAGCCATCGCCGTGGTGGGCGATCACGTCGAACGCCGCTGAACTGCGGCGGCAGCCGAAGAGCACCGGGACCGAATTGACGGGCTTGGGCCAGGCCCACGACGGCGGCACCGCCGCGTAGGAACCGCTGTAGGCGGCCGGCTCACTGGCCCAGAGCACTCGCATCGCGGCGAGTCTGTCCACCGCCACGGCGATGCGGTCGGCGAAGGGCACTCCGTGGTCGGCCAGTTCCTCGACGTTCCAACCGAATCCCACGCCGAGAACAAAGCGGCCGTTCGACAGGTGGTCGATTGACGCGACCTGTTTGGCCAGCAGGATCGGATCGTGCACTCCGACCAGGCAGGCGCCGGTCCCGACCCGCAACGTCGTGGTCACCGCTGCGGCGGCCGCGAGCGCGACGAACGGGTCGTAGCACCGCAGGTACCAGTCCGGCAGTTCGCCGCCTGGCCACGGCGTCTGCCTGCTGGTCGGCACATGGGTCTTCTCCGGCACGAACAGCCCGTCGAAGCCGCGTTGCTCGGCCCACACCGCCACCGACTGCGGCGGGGGCGTCCGGTCGGTCACGAACTGCATCAGTGAGATACGCACTCTGAAGGGCCTCCGATAAGCATGAACGATCGTGCTTTATGTAAAAGCTACCTGTAGCGGTCCGAATGTCAAGAACGGAGCTCTTGGTCAGCGCGGCCAGGCTTGGGAAAGCTGACACCGGGGCGTTCTCATCGAGCCGCTGGGAACCGAGGCGTATGAGGTTGCCCTAGCCGAAGGCGTTGCACTCAGCACGCACAGCAGAGGCCATCGCGTTCGCCCGCTATACCCCCATCCGGACTCAAACGGGCCCCTGCGGGCACAAGAGGGAACCCAAGGGCAGCAACCGGAACTTCAAACCCGTCGCGGTGCTTCAGCAACCCCAAATGGGCGATGGGCGAGGCCACAGACCGAATACCAGAGACGTTTTGTCGCTATTGCTGTTAAGAACGGGCGTAAGGGAAAATTGGCCCAGACGGCGGCACCAAGGGCTCCCGGGGAAGGCATTGAACACCGGAAATGAACCCAATCATCAAGGACCGATGCAAGCATCTGGCGGACAGCGATACCTTCCTCACTCGCGATCAACTCGCCCTGCGCTATCACGTCACTCGGAAGACAGTGGCAAACTGGGTTTCGAGGGGTTACGGGCCTCCCTGCGAACGGGTGGGCAAGCAACCGCTGTACCGACTTTGCTGCGTCAGAGACTGGGAAAACCGCAACTTCGGCTTCCCCGGAGAAGGCGGCAATTCCCGTCCCGCCCACGCGGGGAAGGTGCCGCGATGAAACATGACGACAACCCCGATATGTCGACCGTGTGCGTTGGTCTGCAGGAACTGACGGCGTCGGTAACCCCAATCTCCCCCGCCGCGAGTCGGCCGATATCCCAATTCACGGTCGACGCCTTCTACACGACCGAGGAAATGGCCAAGATCCTCAGGGTCGACCCGTCAACGCTTCGCCGCTGGCGGCGACTCACGAAACCCAAGGGGCCAACAGCCACCCCAATCTCGGAACGAACCTGGCGCTACTATCACGCCGATTTTGCGGAATGGTTGAACAGGCGCCGCAATCCGGTCGGGGCCGCCTGATGTCAGACATGATCAACCTTCCCGTCGCGATTTCGTTGTCCTCGGACATCGAGGTCCGCGATGGTCTGGCTGATGCGTACCGGGCGCGAGTCCGATGGACTGATCCCCACACCAAGAAGCGGAAGTCGATCTCGGAAACCTTCGCCACACGAGGTGAGGCTGAGGAATGGATCGGCACCGCCCAGGGCGCGGCGTGCCGAGGCGTTGATCCCCACGTCGCAGCAATGACCGTCGCGGAGTACGGCACTGCCAACATGAAATTGGCGTTGCGTGGAATCGCGCGGAAGACAACCGATCCCTATCTTGCCGGTTGGCGCAAGCGGGTTGTCCCCGTTCTGGGCCACCTGCCGCTGACGATGGTCAGCAATGGAATCGTCGACCGGGCAATCAAGGCGTGGATTTCCGACGGCGCGAGTCGGTCGACCGTGAAGAACTCTCTCGCGGTCTTGGTTCTGGTGATGGAGCAGGCAGTCCGCGACGAGATCATCGAACGCAACCCGTCCCGAGTCTTCGGTTGGCAACGCCAGTACGAATTGCTTGAAGATGAAGTCGACAATCCCCGCGCCCTTGCATTGGCCGACTTTCACGCTCTTGAGGCGCTGTCCGCCGCGCTTGTCGCGAAGTCGAATCCTTCGTATCAAGGGTGGGGTGACGCAGTCATCTTTGCGGCATGCACAGCCGCCCGGATCGGGGAAGTGTCCGGCTGTCTCGTCCGAGATATCAGCACCAAGGACTGGATCTGGACGGTCCGTCGCCAAACCACGCCATCCCCCGGGGAACTGGCCGAAGGCCTGACGCGATCAACCGGCGGAGGGCTCGTCGATAAGGGCACCAAGGGACGCAGATCCCGTGTCATCCCGCTGATTCCCCAGGTTCACGACACAGTGATGCGTCGACTTAAAGCTGTAGGCAACAAACCCGACGCGCGTCTATTTACCGGGCCACGCGGTGGCCCCATCTCAACGGCCGGGCTTCGGCGGGCTACCCACTGGAACGATGTAGTCACTGCGCTCGGATATGAGTACCTGACACGCCACGGCCTTCGTCATACCGGCCTCACCTGGATGGCGGACAGCGGTGTCAAGCCTCACGTCCTGCAGAAGATCGCGGGCCACGGGAGCATCACCACGACCCAGCGCTACCTGCACCCGGATTACGAGACGATCGCCGAGGCCGGCGGATTGCTCTCGAACCACTTGAGCGAACGAAGCAGGCCGAACCTACGCTCGGTGTGAGTAGCCGAGTGCCGACCTCGGATTTAGCCTTCCGGGGCGTGCTGACGTCCGATTCGAGTTACCGAGACGAGATTTGGTCCCAAATTGGTCCCAAATGACCGTCGAGGGCAAGACCAAAACCACCTCTGACCTGGTCGGGCTGACAGGATTTGAACCTGCGACCACTTGACCCCCAGTCAAGTGCGCTACCAAGCTGCGCCACAGCCCGTTGCCGCCTACCGAAGAGGGCAGCAGGTCGAAAGCCTACCGCAGAGCCCGACTGTCCCGAACTCGGGCGCGCCCTACCGTCACACCGTCAGCAGCCGGTACAACCCGATCAACCCGACCACGACGATCACGGCCCGCAAAGCCGCGGGCGAGAGCCGCCGGCCGTAACGGGCACCCAGCCATCCCCCGACCAGGGATCCCATCGCGATCAGACCGGCGGCCTCCCAACTGATCCGGTCGAAGGCCACGAGGGTGTAACTGATCGCGGCGACAACGTTCACCAGCAGCGCCAGCAGGTTCTTCGCCGCATTCATCCGCTGCATGTCTTCCGGCAGCAGAGCGCCCATCACACCGATCAGGAGAATGCCCTGTGCGGCGGTGAAATAGCCCCCGTAGATGCCTACGGCGAAGGTGCCCAACAGTAGGGCCGCCATCCGAGCGAGTGAGACATGCTCAACCGAGCGACCCGCCACCTCGGCTCGTCGGCGCGCGTACGCCTGAATCCGCGGACCAGCCACCACCAGGATCAGCGCCAGCACCAGCAGCACCGGCACGATCCGGGTGAAGACCTTCTCCGGCAGGTGCAACAACAGGAAGGCGCCGATCGCCGCGCCACAGAGCGACGCCGGGATCTGCCATCTCAACCGCCGCCACTGGCCCGCCAGTTCCGAGCGGTACCCCCAGGTCCCGGATACTCCGCCCGCGATCAAGCCGATGGCATTGGACATCGTGGCCGTCACAGGCGGGAAACCCAGAGTCACCAGGATCGGGAATGTCACCAGGGTGCCGGAGCCCACCAGGGTGTTGATCGCGCCTGCCCATACCGCGGCACAGACGATCACAATCATCTCGGCGACGGACACGTGACGAACTGTAACCACCGACGCCTCTACATCGGAGGAGACCGCTGTCAAGACCCGAAACCCGTTCTGTGGATTGAGCTTTCACCTGTGGATAACTCCAGCAGCTCCCGCCATGATGTCCGTGTCTCGTCCTATGATTCGAACATGTTTTCGACCACGGTCGCCGGAGTCCTCTCCGCACTAGACGCCGCGGTCGAAGCGGTGGGGGCGTTGGACTGGGACTCACTACCGGTCGTCGAGCGACTCGAGGCGCTCGAACATCTCGAGACTGCCCGGCGCAAGCAGATGGCCTGCTCGTACGACATCACGCAATCGCTGCATCGCAACAACGACGGAACCGTCGGCCGGACACTGCCCAAAGTCATCGCCGACGTGCTGCGCATCACCCCGGCCGAGGCGCGCCGCCGATTGCGGGACGCCGCACAACTCGCGGGACGCACCAGCCTCACCGGACAGCCACTGCCGCCGGTGCTGCCGGCCACTGCCAAAGCATGGTCGGCTGGACTGCTCGACACCGATCACCTGCGCGCGATTCAGAGGTTCACCCGAGAACTACCCACCGGCCTGCCGATCACTCTGGCCGAACAGTCGGAGGCCTTCCTGGTGGAGAAAGCCGGCGAACTGCGGCCGGATCAACTCGAAAAGGTCGCCGACAAGTTGGCAGTCACCCTGAACCCGGACGGCACCTTCAGCGATGCGGAACGCGCGCTGCGCCGAGGCTTCGCCTGGTGCGGGCGGCAGGGGCCGGACGGGATGAGCATCGGACGCCTGGTCGCCACACCGCAACTGCGGGCCGAGATCGACGCCTGGCTGGCCAAGTTCGCCGCACCGGGAATGTGCAATCCGGACGACCAAAGTCCCACTGTCACCGGCGAACCCACGCAGGACGTCATCAACCGAGACACCCGCAGCCACCACCAGCGCCAGCATGACGCGCTCAGCGCCTTGGTGAGAGGGCAACTCGGCGACCCGAAGTTCGGCAAGCACAACGGGCTGCCGGTCACGATCATTGCGACGGCCACACTTGAGCAACTTCAGTCCCGCGCCGGTCACGCCGTCACTGCCAGCGGGACCTTGCTGCCCATCTCTGATCTGATCCGGATGGCCAGCCACGCCTACCACTACCTGGCGATTTTCCGGGATGCCGACGGACGGCCGCTATACCTAGGGCGAAGCAAGCGCATCGCCAGCGCTGACCAACGAATAGTCCTGCACGCCAAGGAGCGTGGCTGCAGCGCACCGGGATGCGATGTTCCCGGTTACCTGTCCGAGGTTCACCACGTCGACGAGTGGGCGGACGGCGGCCTGACCAACATCGACCTCTTGACATTTGCGTGCAGGCCGCACCACCGGCTGATCAAACCCGGGGGTTGGCGGACACGAAAACGCAAAGACGGCAGGACTGAGTGGCTACCGCCACCGCAACTCCCCCTCCCGGGAGGCGTCAACAGCTTCCATCACCCAGAATGGTTGATACCCGGCGAGGAAAAATGATCGCCGAACCCTCAGCGCCCCTTGAGCTTCCGCTTCTCTCGAACCCTGACGTTGATCCGGATCGGCGTGCCCTCGAAGCCGAACGTCTCACGAAGCCTGCGCTCCAGGAAGCGCCGATAACCTGCCTCCAGAAAGCCGGACGTGAACAACACGAAGGTCGGCGGGCGGTTGGTCGCCTGCGTGGCGAACAGGATCCGCGGCTGCTTGCCACCGCGCACCGGCGGCGGCGTCGCCGCGACGATCTCCTTGATCCAGGTGTTGAGCTGACCGGTGGAGATGCGGGCGTCCCAGGAGTTCAGCGCCGTCTCCATAGCGGGCACCAGCTTCTGCACTGCCCGGCCGGTCTTGGCGGAGATGTTGACTCGTGGCGCCCAGGGCAATTGCGCCAGCTGCAAATCGATCTCACGGTCGAGCAGGTAGCGGCGATCCTCGTCGACCAGATCCCACTTGTTGAACGCGAGCACCAACGCGCGGCCGGCCTCGATCACCATCGAGAGCACCCGCTGATCCTGCTCGGTCAGCGGCTCCGAGGCGTCGACGAGGACAACCACCACCTCGGCGGCATCGATCGCACTGTGCGTACGTACCGACGCGTAGAACTCATGCCCACTGGCCTGGCCGACCTTGCGGCGCAGACCCGCGGTATCGACGAAACGCCAAATCCTGCCGTCGAGTTCAATCAGCGAGTCCACCGGGTCGACGGTCGTCCCGGCGACATCGTGCACCACCGAACGCTCCGCGCCGGCCAGTCGGTTCAGCAGCGAACTCTTCCCGACGTTGGGCTTGCCGACCAGAGCCACCCGGCGCGGCCCCCCGGTCAACGGGCCGGCCTCCGACACCTCCGGCAGCGCATCGATCACGTCGTCGAGTAGATCGGCCACCCCGCGGCCGTGGATCGCGCTGATGGGGTGCGGCTCCCCCATTCCCAGCGACCACAGCGCCGCGGCGTCGGACTCGCCCTTCTCGTTGTCGACCTTGTTGGCCGCCAGGAACACCGGCTTGCCCGACCGACGCAGAATGCGCGCCGCCGCCTCGTCGCTGGCGGTGGCGCCGACGACAGCGTCGACCACCAGGATCACCGCGTCAGCGGTCTTCATGGCCACCGACGCCTGCTCGGCGACCAACTGCTGCAAGCCTTTTGCGTCCGGCTCCCACCCGCCGGTGTCCTGCACGATGAACCGGCGACCACTCCACGCCGCGTCATAGGACACCCGATCACGGGTGACACCCGGCAGATCCTGCACGACGGCCTCGCGCCGCCCCAGGATCCTGTTGACCAGTGTGGACTTTCCGACGTTGGGCCGGCCGACCACCGCCACCACGGGCGGCGCGACGTTCTCGGCGTCGGAGTCGTCGGTCGACTCACCGCCGCTGACGTTCCAGTCACTCTCATCGGCCCACGTGCCGTCTTCGGTCATCGCATTGCTCCCGTCCGCTTGGTGACGAGATCCCGCAGGTGCGCGACCACCTCGGCCTGAGTCATGTCGCTGGTGTCAACGATCAGCGCATCGTCGGCCGGCCGCAAGGGCGAGATGGCCCGGGTGGAGTCCAGGTGATCGCGTCGGATGACGTCGGCCAGCACTGTCTCGTACTCATCGGGCAGGCCCGCGGCCATGTTCTGGGCGTTGCGGCGGGCAGCCCGGGTCTCCGCCGAGGCCGTCAAAAAGATCTTCACGTCCGCGTCCGGAAGCACCACGGTGCCGATGTCGCGGCCCTCGACCACCACGCTGTCCGAACCCTCGGCCAACTCGCGCTGCAGGCGCACCAGGCCGGCCCGCACCGCGGGGACTGCGGCCACCGCGGAGACCGCACGGGTCACTTCGTCACCGCGAATCAGTGCTGAGACATCCTCCCCGGCGAGGAAAGTCTGTTCGCCCTCCGGATCGAAACCCACCGAGATCGGCACCTCAGCCGCTGCGGCGATGGCGGCCGGATCGTCGAGGTCCACCCCCGCACGCAGCATCGCCAGCGTCACGACCCGGTACATCGCACCGGTGTCCAGGTAGCGGGCCCGCACCGACTTCGCCAAACCCCTTGACACGCTCGACTTCCCGGTTCCCGCAGGTCCGTCGATCGCGATCACCAGGCTGCTCACATGCCCACCGCCTTATACAGTTCGCCGACTTCTTTGCGGGTCAGCGCCCGAATGCTGCCCGGCCGCTGATCACCCAGGACCACCGTCCCGATATCGGTGCGCACCAGAGTCACGACCGGAAATCCGACGTGCGCGAGCAGTCTGCGCACAATGTGCTTGCGGCCCTCGTGCAAGACGACCCGCACCAGTGTCTTGCCGGGTACGGCGTCCACCACCGCGAAGTCGTCCACCGCCACCGGCCCGTCCTCCAACTGCACACCCGCCCGCAGGGTCTTGCCCAGGCCGCGGGGCACCGATCCGCTGACCGTCGCCAGGTAGGTCTTGGTCACCTCATAGGAGGGGTGCATCAACCGGTGTGCCAGTTCGCCGTCGTTGGTGAGCAGCAGCAAGCCCTCCGTATCGGCGTCCAGGCGGCCCACATGGAAAAGTTTCTTGTTACCGCGCACCCGATGCTCCACCAGGTCACCGATGCACGGCCGGCCACGGTCATCCGACATCGTCGAATGCATGCCGAGGGGCTTGTTCACCGCCAGGTACACCATGGTGTCGTCGAGCACGATCCTGGTGCCGTCCACCCGGATCTCCACCGTCTCGGGGTCCACCCGGGTGCCCAACTCGGTGACCAGCCGGCCGTCGACCTCCACCCGGCCGTCGGTGATCATCCGCTCGGCGACCCGCCGTGAGGCAATTCCGGCCTGCGACAACACCTTCTGCAGCCGAACACCTTCTGGATCGGACACGTCAGCCATCGCCTTCGGTATCGACGTCAAAGGTGACCGGCTTGTCCGGTCGCCCGGTACCCGCCAGCTTGGCGAACCGCGGCTCGCTGTCGAGGCTTTCGCTGAGATCGTCGATCACGTCGACATCGGGCAACAGTGGGGCGATGTCGGGCAGTTCGGTCAACGACGACAGACCGAGCCGCTCCAGGAACAACTCGGTGGTGGAGAACGTGGTGGCACCCGAGTCCGGGTCGGTTCCGGCCTCGGTGATCAATCCGCGCGCCACGAGCGTCCGTATCACCGCGTCGACGTTCACCCCGCGGACCGCACTCACCCGAGCCCGGGTCACCGGCTGGCGGTAGGCCACCACCGCCAGCGTCTCCAGGGCGGCGCGGGTCAGCTTGGAACGGGCGCCGTCGAGCAGCAGCCGCTCGACATAGGGCGCGAAGCGGGAGCGGGTGTACATCCGCCACCCTCCGCCGGCCTCCCGCAGGTCGATTCCGCTGTCCCTGGCGGCGAACTCGTCGGCAAGGCGGCGCAGCGTCTCGTTGACGTAGTGCACGGGCTGCCCGGTCGCCGAACCCAGCGCCTCAGCACTCACCGGCGTGTCGACCACCAGCAGAAGCGCCTCGAGGACACGGGCCAGTTCGCCCTCGTCGAGGATGTCGTCAAGGACGTACTCGGCATCCTCGGAGACAACAGCGTCCTGGGCCTCCACGGGCACCTCGGTGTGTTCCTGGGTCATGACTCTTCCCACTCGGCTCTCACCAACTCTTCGTTCGCCAACCGATTGCCGGTCCACGAAACCTGCAGCGTCCCAAGCGGTTCTGACTGCTCGAATGCTACCGCGCGGGAGCGGTAGAGCTCGAGCAGAGCAAGGAACCGGCCGACGATCTGGATCGGCTCGGCACAGTCGGCCACCAGGTCGGAGAACGAGGCCCAGTGCCCCACTCCGCACCGTTCGAGAAATTCCAACAGCCGCTCAGCCTGTTCAGGCACCGAGACCCCTGACACGTGCAGGTGGTCGGTGCCCACCGTCGGCACCGGTCGCGGCGTGAACGCCGCCGCAGCGATCTCGGCGAAGCTCTGCGCATCGACACCGATCATCACCTCCGGCAGGAGTTCGGAGAACTGCTCCTCCAAGGCCACCGAACGCGGGTAGCTGCGCAGCGCGGCCGCTTCCAGTTCCGCGAACATCTCCGCCACGTGCTTATAAGCCCGGTACTGCAGCAACCGGGCGAAGAGCAGATCGCGGACCTCGAGCAGCGCGAGGTCTTCGGCGTCGTCGACTTCGCCGGCCGGCAGCAGTCGCGCAGCCTTGAGGTCGAGCAGGGTGGCGGCGATCACCAGGAAAGCGGTGGTCTCGTCGAGTTCCATGGCCGGCCCGATCTCGCGGGTGTAGGCGATGAACTCGTCGGTCACCTCGTGCAACGCGACCTCGGTCACGTCCAGGCGCCGGCCGAAGATCAGCTGCAGGAGCAGGTCGAAGGGCCCCTCGAAGTTGATCAGCTTGACCCGGAAGCCCTTCTCGGGGGTGACTTCTGAGCCCGCCTCGGGCTTTTCCTGTGTGATCACTTGCCGAAGCGGTCGATGACCTCGCGGGCCAACGCCCGATACGCCTGTGCTCCAGTAGATTTCGGCGCCCACGAGGTGATCGGTTCGCCGGCGACGCTGGTCTCGGGGAAGCGCACCGTGCGGGCGATGACGGTATCGAACACCAGGTCGCCGAAGCGCTCCAGCACCCGGGCCATCACCTCCCGCGCATTGACGGTGCGGGTGTCGAAACGGGTCACCAGGATGCCGCTGATCGACAGCCTCGGGTTCAGGCGCTCCCGTACCTTCTCCACGGTGTCGGTGAGCAGCGCCAGGCCCCGCAGCGAGAAGAACTCGCACTCGGTCGGGATGATGACGCCGTCCGAGCACGCCAGCGCGTTGACGGTGAGCAGACCCAGCGACGGCTGGCAGTCGATGAGCACGTAGTCGTACCGATCCAGCAACGGCTGCAGCGCCCGGCTCAGCGTCTGCTCCCGGCCCACCTCGTTGACCAACTGAATCTCGGCCGCCGACAGGTCGATGTTGCTGGGCACCAGATCCAGCCCGTCGACGCGGGTATGGATCAGCACGTCCTCGATCGGGACCCTGGGCTCCACCAGCAGGTTGTGCACGGTGTTGGCGAGTTCGTAGTGCTGAACGCCCAGACCGGCCGACAGGGCTCCCTGCGGGTCGAGGTCCACCAGCAGCACCTTGCGGCCGTACTCGGCCAGCGACGCCCCCAGGTTGATGGTCGAGGTGGTCTTGCCCACCCCACCCTTCTGATTGCACATCGAGATCACCACAGCAGGACCGTGGGTGGTCAACGGCTGCGGTTCGGGGATGATCCGGGGCGGGCGGCCGGTGAGGCCGACCGGAACCTCGTCGGATTCGTCGGTCACGCCGCAACTCCGACACGAATCCCCAGGATCAGGCGAAACAGCGGCATGGCGAACATCGGCGCAAAGTCTATCCGTGGACTCTCGCCTAACGTGGTCGCATGCCCATTAAGGACCGCATCCCCTTCCTGCGTTGGTCGTTCTGGCGCCTGGCGGTGGGGCTGCCCAGTGTGATCCGGACCGGTCAGGTGGGCGACGGGCGGGAGGCGGCGGCGGTCCGATACGTGCTCGACCATGCCCGGGCCGGCGACCTCGACGACGTGATCGACACCATCGACCGGTTCGCCTACCAGGAGTCGATCCTGATCAACGTCGGCGACGAGAAGGGCCTGCTGCTCGACGCCGCGGTGCGACGGTCGCAGGCCAGTCTGGCGCTGGAACTGGGCACCTACTGCGGCTACAGCGCGCTGCGGATCGCCCGCGCCGCACCGAGCGCCCGGGTGTTCTCAGTCGAGATGACGGCCGCCAACGCCGACAACGCCCGCCGGATCTGGGCACACGCCGGGGTCTCCGACCGGGTGACCTGCGTCGTCGGCACTATCGGCGACGGCGGGCACACCCTCGACGTCCTGGCTGAGCACGGATGCGCCGCCGGGGCACTGGACCTGTTGTTCATCGACCACAACAAGGACGTTTACCTTCCCGACCTGCTCAGCATCACCGAGCGCGGCTGGCTGCATCCGGGCAGCGTCGTGGTCGCTGACAATGTGCTGGTCCCGGGGGCGCCCAAGTACCGGGCCTACATGCGCCGCAATCAGGGCGGCGCGTGGAACACCGTCGAGCACAAGACCCACGCCGAGTACACCAAAATGCCCGACCTGGTGCTGGAGTCGACCTACCTGGGTTGAGTGAGCGGCCCGATCAGGCCCGGGGGTGGGCGCCGGCCCACACCTCGCGCAGCGCGTTCACGGTCACCAGCGTGTAGATCTGGGTCGTCGTCACCGAGGCGTGGCCGAGCAGTTCCTGCACCACCCGCACGTCGGCCCCGCCGTCGAGAAGGTGGGTGGCGAACGAATGCCGAAGCGTGTGCGGCGAGACCGCCGCGCTGATCCCCGCGCGCTCGGCGGCGTCCTGCAGCACCTGCCAGGCGCTCTGCCGCGACAGCCGTCCCCCGCGGGCATTGAGGAAGATCGCTCCCCCTGGGGCAGGAGCGGAGCGACCCGGGGAGGTTCCGATGCCGCGACCCCGGCGGGCCAGGTCGGGCCGCCCGCGCACCAGATAGGCATCCAGGGCGGCGATGGCCGGCCGGCCGACCGGCACCAGGCGCTGTTTGCCGCCCTTGCCGCGCAACAACACCGAACGGGCATGGGTGTCGACATCGTCGACATCGAGGCCGACGGCCTCGGAGATACGGGCGCCGGTCGAGTACAGCAGTTCCAGCAGTGCCCGGTTGCGCAATGTCAGCGGCCCGTCCGTCGGGGCGTCGCCGCCGGCGCCGTCGAGCAGGGCCAACACCTCGTCCAGCGACAGGCTCTTGGGCAGCCGCCGCGTCGGCGTGGGCGGTTTGACGGCCCGGGCGACGTCGAGGTCGATCACTCCCTCGGCGGCGGCGAACCGGTGCAGACCGCGCACGGCGATGAGCGCCCGGGCGGCCGAGACCGCCGACAACGACACCGCGCCGGCGTCGGGATCGCCCCGGCGCAACGCCACCAGGAAGTCGCTGACGTCCGTCTCGCTGACGTCGCGCAGGTCGACGACGGCGCGCGTCATCAGATGCTCGATGTAGCGCCGCAGGTCGCGCCGGTAGGAGATCAGGGTGTTGGCGGCGACGCCGCGCTCGATGGCGAGATGGTCCAGGTAGCCCTGGACCTGGTTCTCGAGTGCAGTCCGGCGGACAGGAGCGGAGCGACCCGGGGATGGGGTCCCGGTCGCGAACGTCGTCACGGGCGGCCCTTGCGCGCCGCGAAGGCCGACGGCCGGTCCGGCCACGGCGCGTCCACCGGTCTGGTCGGCTTGCCGTTGACGATCACCGCATGGGCGGCCAGCACACCGGCCGCGGCGATGGAATTGACGATCTCACCGGCCAGCACCTGATCGGCGGCCTCCCGCAGCCCCACCCAGTGCACCGTCAGATCGGCCTCCTCGTGGTCGGCCGCCGGCCGCTCGAGGTGCTGCAGGCCGCGCGCGAGGTAGACCCGCACGGCCTCGTCGCAGAACCCGGGTGCGGAGACGACGTCGACGAGCACGCTCCAGTCCCGGGCGACCAGACCGGTCTCCTCCCGCAGTTCCCGTGCCGCCGCCGCGACAGGGTCCTCCCCCGGTTCATCGAGGATGCCGGCGGGAAGTTCCCAAAGCCGATGACCGACCGCGTGCCGGTACTGGTAGACCATCGCCAGCCGGTCCTCGTCGTCGAGTGCGGCGACGCCCACCGCGCCGTAGTGCTCGACGACGTCACGGGTTGCGGTGACCCCGCCGGGCATCCGGACCTCGTCGGTCCGCAACGCGAGAATTGCTCCGCGGTGGACGGTTTGGGTGGCGACAGTCTCGAAGTCGTGCTCAGCCATGAGCATGCTCCTGCAGCGACTGCACCGCGCCCGTGCGGTGAGGGCCGTCGTCGAATTCGCGACCGTTGGCGTGCTGCTCGGGCATCTCGACCGGCAACCGTTCGGCGGCCTTGTAGTCGATTGCCGCACCGATGAACGCGACGAACAACGGGTGCGGGCGCGTGGGCCGGCTCTTGAGTTCCGGGTGGGCCTGAGTGCCGACCAGGAACGGGTGCACCTCGGCGGGGTACTCGACGAACTCCACCAGATGCCCGTCCGGTGAGGTGCCCGAGAACTGCAGGCCGCTCTCGGCGATGCGGTCGCGGTAGGCGTTGTTGACCTCGTAGCGGTGCCGGTGGCGCTCGGAGACATGGGTGGACTGATAGGCCTCGGCAACGATCGATCCCGGCTGAAGTTCCGCCGGGTAGGCGCCCAGGCGCATCGTGCCGCCGAGGTCGGCCTGTCCGGCGACGACGTCACGCTGGTCGGCCATGGTCGAGATCACCGGATCCGCGGTGGCGGGATCGAATTCCGCGGAATTCGCGTCGGTCAGCCCGACCGAACGGGCCGCTTCGATCACGATGCACTGCAGACCGAGGCACAGCCCGAACAGCGGCAGACCGCGGTGGCGGGCATAGCGGATGGCGCCGATCTTGCCGTCGATGCCGCGGATGCCGAAGCCACCCGGGATGAGGACCCCGTGGACGTCGTCGAGCATCGCGGCCGCGCCGGCATCGGTCTCGCAGTCATCGGATGCCACCCAGCGCATCTCGACCTTGGCACGGTGGGCGAATCCGCCGGCCCGCAACGCCTCGGCGACCGACAGATAAGCATCCGAGAGGTCGATGTACTTGCCCACCAACGCAATTCGCACGGTCTCCTTCGGGTCGTGGACTCGGCGCAAAAGATCGTCCCAGGTGGTCCAGTCGACGTCGCGGAACGGCAGGTTGAGCCGGCGCACCACGTAGGCGTCGAGTTCCTCGCGGTGCAGCACCTTGGGGATGTCGTAGATCGAGCGCGCATCCGGTGTGGAGATCACGCCGTCGATGTCGACGTCGCACATCAGCGCGATCTTCTCCTTCAGCGGTTCCGGAACGGCGCGGTCGCAGCGCAGGATCAGCGCGTCCGGGGTGATGCCGATATTGCGCAGCGCGGCCACTGAGTGCTGGGTCGGCTTGGTCTTCAGTTCGCCCGACGGCGCCAGGTAGGGCACCAGCGACACGTGCAGGAAGAAGCAGTTCTCCCTGCCCACCTCGTGGCGCACCTGACGGGCCGCTTCGAGGAACGGCTGGGATTCGATGTCGCCGACGGTTCCACCGATCTCGGTGATGACCACGTCGGGCCGCTTGCCGCTGGCGTCGGGCAGCGCCATCGCCAGGATGCGGCGCTTGATCTCGTCGGTGATGTGCGGGATCACCTGGACGGTGTCGCCGAGGTACTCGCCGCGGCGTTCCTTGGCGATGACGGTCGAATAGACCTGCCCGGTGGTCACATTCGCCGACCCCGACAGGTCCCGGTCCAGGAACCGCTCGTAATGGCCGACATCGAGGTCGGTCTCGGCGCCGTCCTCGGTGACGAACACCTCACCGTGCTGGAACGGGTTCATGGTGCCCGGGTCGACGTTGAGGTACGGGTCCAGCTTCTGCATCGTGACCTGGAGGCCACGGGAGATCAGCAGCTGGCCGAGGCTGCTCGCGGTAAGGCCCTTGCCCAGCGAGGAGACTACGCCACCGGTGACGAAGAGATGCTTGGTGGCGGCTTGGGGGTGCTTGCGCAATCCGGCCAAGAGCAACCTCCGTGACGACGTCGCAGGACTTTGTATTCCCAGGCACGACAACGGTCGATGGGCTCGTCGCTGAGCTCCGCGTGCCCGCGTCGTGGACCTGGTTGGGGCCTGCTGACCCACGGAAAATCACCCTAACACCGCCACGCGGAAGGTCGCGCTGACACACCGGGGCCCCGCGGTCACTGCGGGATGGTGACCGAGGATGCGCCCTCGCCGTGGCCGTACTTGCCCGGCGGGCCGCCGGCGATCATGGACTGCAGGGCCAACACCGTGGTGATCCGGCCGGACGCGGCCCCGATGTCGTCGACGGTGGTTACCGCGCCGGACAGGGCGGCGTCGGAACGGGCCACGGCCACCGCCGAGACCCCGGTCGCCGTTCCGTCCCGGCCGGACAGGACGACGCCCGAACCGTGCGGTGCGAGGGCTGCGGCGAACCGGGCCACGCCGACCCCCTGGTTGCCCGCGTCGTCGGGCAGGGGTCCGCCGGTGACGACGATCGCGGTGTTGGCTGCGCCCATCCGGTTGTCGTCAGTGAGGAATCCGGTGTCGCGCAGGGCGGACAGCACGCCGTCGCGTGCACCATCGTCGACCGGGGCCATCTTCGGGTCGCGGTTGATCAGCAGGACGATGCCGAGCAGGTCGCCTGCCTGTGCGCTGGGATCGATCAGGCTGGTGTTCAACTGGGCGCCGGGCGGCACGATCGGCGAGTTGACGACCGAGCGCAGTTTCTCCGCCGAGTTGCCGTCGACGAACTCCGTCGTCAGGCCAAGTGTTCCGGTGAGGACTCCCCCGGCCTGGCCGACCAGACGGGACATCGCGTCGACATCGTCGTCCTCGGCATCGGGGGTGCGGATCAGCACCACCGACTTGCCGGCCAGCGCGTCACGCACGATCCGTCCAGACATCTGGGTATCGAATTGGTCTGCAGCGGAGAGCTTTTCGCTGAGCAGAAGATTCTTGCCGTCGAGCGCGGTGATCTGTTCCTGCAGGCCGCCCTTGTCGCCACGTAGACCCGAAACCAAGGGCCCCGACAGTGCAAGGGAACCGAGCACGACGCCGGCGGCGAGCGCAAGAAAGACTGCGGCCAGCCAGATTACGCGGTGGCGAGCCGATCTCACGCTAGGTCATCCAGTTCTGAACCCACACCGACAGCCGGTTCCAGTAGGTGGTCAGCCAGTCGATCACCACGGTATCCGAGCGGGATACCCACAGTGCGGCGATGACGGCCAGCAGCACCGCCAGGACCAGCAGCGCGACCGCCCCACCCGAGATGTGGCTGCGGTACAGCGTCGCAACGGCTTTGGCGTCGACGAGCTTCTCCCCGACCTTCAGTCGGGTGAGGAAGGTCGAGGGGTTGCTCTGAGCCCTGGCCCGATCGAAGAACTCCTCGATGCTCGCCGAGTGCCCCGCGCTGACGATCAGCGATGCCCCGTGATGATCGACGAGCAGCAGCGCAAGGTCGGTGGGCGAGCCGGCGGCCGGGAACGTCATCGCGCCGATCCCGAGATCCTGGATGCGCTCGAGGCCCGCGGCATGGCCGTCGGCATCGGCGGGCAGCACCACCTGGGCGCCGCACTTGAGCACTTCGGCGCTCATCTGCTCGGGGTTGCCGACGATCAGTGCCGGGCGGTATCCGTCGTTGCGCAGGATGTCCGCGCCGCCACCGACGCCGACCAGCACCGGCTGGTACTCCTTGATGAACGGCTTGAGCGCCTTGAGGTCCTCGACGGCGCCGGGTCCGTCGGTGACCACCACGACGTGACGACGGTAGACGTCGACGTCGATGTCCGGGATGCCGATGCCGTCGATGAGCAGTGGGCTCTCACTGCGGATGAATTCGATGGTGTTGCCGGCGAAGGCCTCCAGATGCGCGACCAGTCCAGCCTTGGCGTCGTGCATGAGGTCGGCGATTTCCTCGTCGGTGCGTTCCACACCGTGCACCAGACGACGGTCGCCGGTGTAGACCCCCCCGTCGTACAGTCGGACCTTGGCGCCGTCCTTGACCTTCTTGAAGATCTCCTCGCCGGCATTGTCGATGAGGATGATGTTGTTGGTCACCAGAACCTCGGGTCCGAGGTTGGGGTAACGGCCGGAGATCGACGGCGAGGCGTTCACGACACCCACGACCCCGGCCTCGACGAGTGCGTCAGCGGTCGCCCGGTCGAGGTCGAGGATGTCGAGCACGGCGATATCTCCCGGTCCGACGCGCCTCAGCAGACGGTCGATGTCACGGTCAACCCGGGCATTCCCAGTGACGCCCGGTCGTGCATTGGCATTACGTGTGAGAAGCGCAGACATCTTCATGCTGAGCGATTCTGTCGGCGGTGGCGTCCTTGCGGGGTTAGGCGCGCCGTAACATCAGCCCCATAAGTCACATTTCTTCACACGGGTAACAGCGCGATCAAGGCTCTGCGCGGTCCGCCTGCGCAGCATCGAGCAGTTCGCGGGCGTGCGCCCGGCCGGTGTCGGACTCGCCCAGCCCGGCGAGCATGCGGGCCAGTTCGGCCACCCGTTGCTCGCTGTCGAGCCGACGCACCTCGCTGGCCGGGCCGCTGCTGTCGACCACGAGGTGGGTGTCGGCGTAGGCCGCCACCTGCGGCAGGTGGGTGACCACGATGACCTGGTGACTGCGGGCCAGCCGGGCCAGCCGCCGGCCGATCTGCACGGCGGCCCGGCCGCCGACACCCGCGTCGACCTCGTCGAACACCATGGTGGTGCCCTCGGCCGAGGCGGCCAGCACGACCTCCAGAGCCAGCATCACCCGCGACAGCTCACCGCCCGAGGCGCTCTTGGTCAGCGGCAGCAGATCGGTGCCGCCCGGGCATCCCCGACGTGCGGTGAAGCCGAACTCCACCAGGTCGACGCCGTCGGAGCCGGCGTGCGCCGTCTCCCCCGACGGCAGCCGCAGCGGCGCGGCGTCATCGTCGCGTGCAGGCAGGGTGACGACTCCGACGGTGAATCCGGCGTCGGCCATCGCCAGGCCGGCCAACTCGGCGGTGACCGCGGCCGCCAGGCCCGTCGCCGAAGCGCGCCGTAGCCCCGAGAGCGCCGAGGCTGCGTCGGTGACCTGCCCGGCGAGTTCATCGACCCGGCGCGACAGACCGGTCAGCGCCTCCTCCGATACGTCGAGTTGCGCCAGTCGCTGCCGGGCCTCAGCCGCCCACCGGAGCACGCCGTCGACGTCGGCGGCGTATTTGCGGGTCAGGCTGCGCAATGCGGCCTGCCGCGACAGCTTGACCTCCAGCGCGCTGGCGTCGACGGGCAGGTCCGCCAGGAACTGGCCGAGCTCGCCGCTGACGTCGGCCACCACCGTGAGGGCATCACTGAGCTGGCCGGCCAGGCCGGTCAGCACGGTGTCACCGGCGGAGTCCAGCAAGGCGGCCGCGCGGCTGAGATAGTCTGCGGCAGAACGGTTGTCGACATCCCGGGCGTCATCGGCACCCGAGAGCACCGCTCGCGCACCGGCTGCCGCCTCGCGCACCGCGTCGAGTTCGGAGAGCCGGCGGATGTCGGCCACCAACGCCTCATCCTCACCGGCGGCGGGGTCCGCCTGCGCGATCTCGGCCAGCGCGAACTTCAGCCGGTCGGCCTCCTGGGCCATCTCGCGGGCACTGTTGATCCGGTCGACCAGGTCTCGCCGGGCCACCAGCCATTCGTCGCGCAGTTTGCGGTAACGCTCCAGGGCGGCAGCCGCACCGGCGAACCGGTCCAGTGCCGCGCGCTGCTCGTCGGGCCGCATGAGTCGCAACTGGTCGTTCTGCCCATGCAACGTCAGCAGGCCCGTCGTGAATGTGGTGAGCGTTTTCGCGGGCACGCTGCGCCCACCGAGGTAGGCCCGGGAGGGGCCGTCCCGGCTGACCGACCGCAGCGCGATGATGCTGCCGTCGTCGTCGCGGTCGGCACCTGAGGATTCGAGGATCTCGTCGACCCGGGCCGAGGTCGGCGGGTCGATGTCGGCGGTGCTGAACCGGCCCTCCACCACCGCGCGGGTGGCCCCGGAGCGCACGCGGGTGGCGTCGGCCCGCGCGCCGCCGAGCAGATGCAGGCCGGTGACCACCATGGTCTTGCCGGTGCCGGTCTCCCCGGTCAGGACCGTCAGCCCGCGGTCGAATTCCGCGGTGGCCGAACTGATCGCGCCCAGCGCCTCGATCCGGATCTCGGCCAGCATCTACTTCTCCCGCCAGCCGGTGACCGGAAGTCGGAATTTGCGCACCAACCGGTCGGTGAAGGGCGCGCTGTCCAATCGCACCCACTTCAGCGGTGTCTGGCACTTGGTCACCGTCAGACGTCCGCCGGCGGGAACGACCGCCTCCCGGCGGCCGTCACAGAGGACCACGGCGTCGGCGTTGTCGGGGCCGACGTCAACGGTGATCACGGCGTTGGGGTTGGTGACCATCGGGCGGGCGAACAGCGCATGAGCGTTGTTGGGCACCACGATGATGGCCTCAAGATCCGGCCACACCACCGGTCCCCCGGCCGAGAAGGCGTAGGCCGTGGACCCGGTCGGGCTCGACACCAGCACCCCGTCGCAGCCGAACGCCGACACCGGGCGGTCGTCGATGGCCACCACGACGCCCAGCACCCCCTGATGGGTGCCCTTCTCCAGGCTGGCCTCGTTGAGCGCCCAGCCGCGCGACAGCACCTCGGTCCCGACGCTGACCTCCACGTCGAGCGTCATCCGGTGCTCGATGCGGTGGTCGCGGGCGATCACGTGGTCGAGGATCTCGTCGATCGCTTCGGCTTCGGCTTCGGCAAGAAATCCGATGCGGCCGAGATTGACTCCCAGAACCGGTATTTCGGCGTTGCGGGCCAGTTCGGCGGCTCGCAGGAACGTGCCGTCGCCCCCGAGGACGAGCACGAGTTCGCAGCCGTCGGCGGAGCGCTGCTCGTCGTCGACGACGACGATGTCGGCACCGGTGGTCCGCAGATCAGCCGGGTCGAGGTGAAGAGAGCCGCGGTCGACGGCCTCCCGGGACAGCACCCGCAGGCGGATACCGTTCTCGCCCAATGTCTTGGCGACCCGATGGGCGGTCTCGTTCGCCTCGCCGTGACCGGGATGCACCACAAGCAGGATGGTTCTGCTCCCAGGGTCCGTGTTCACTGCGGCCCCTCCGCGACGGCCCGCCGGACCGCGTCGTCCAGGTCCGCTCCCAGCAGGGGGGCACCGGTCCGGGCGCGCAGTCGCAGGAAGTATTCGACGTTGCCGGACGGCCCCGGCAGCGGACTGGCCACCGCTGCCACGGTGTGCCACCCGAGCCCGGCCGCCCGACGCGAGACTCCCAGCACCGCCTCGGCCCGAAGCCGGGGGTCGGTGACGACGCCACCGGGGCCCACCTGGCCCTTGCCGACCTCGAATTGCGGTTTCACCATCGGAACGATATCTGCGTGCGGTCCCGCGCATGCGGTGAGTGCGGGCAGCGCTGTGGACAGTGAGATGAAGGACAGATCGGCGACGACGAGATCGACCGGCCCGCCGATCGCCTCGGCGGTGAGATCGCGGACGTTGGTCCGCTCGATGACGCGCACCCGCTGATCGGAGCGCAGCGACCAGGCCAGCTGGCCGTATCCCACGTCAACGGCGACCACCTCGGCCGCCCCGCGATCCAGCAGCACGTCGGTGAACCCACCGGTGGATGCCCCGGCGTCCAGCGCACGACTGTCCGCCACGTCGATGCCGAAGGCGTCCAGCGCCCCGATGAGTTTGTGGGCTCCCCGGGAAACCCAGGTCCGCTCTCCGGCGTCCGCCACGGCCAGCTGCGCCGTCACCGCCACGGCGGTCGCCGGTTTGGCCGCCGGCATGCCGTCGATGGTGACCCGTCCGGCACCGATGAGTTCAGCCGCCTGCTGCCGTGAGCGGGCAAGTCCCCGACGGACCAACTCGGCGTCGACCCGGGCGCGGCGCGTCATGCGCGGCTCAGCCCTTCTCGACCGATTCCAACGCGTCGACAAGGATCTGGTGCGCCTCCTCGAGACGACCTCCCGCCGCGTCGATGTCGGTCACGTCGGCATCCTCGGACGCCTCGGGGTCGACGCGGGGAAGATCGGCCAGGACGGCGTCCACCCGGGTTCGAATCTGCTGCGGATCGGTGCTCATGTCAGCGGTCACGCTAGCGGATCGGCCGCGCTCGTTGAATGTCCGGTGAGCAGCGACCACCGTTGCAGCGCAGCGCGCGCGGCGTCGTCCCCGGCCTGCACCGCACGATGCAGACCGTCCGGGCCGGCGTCCCACAGGGCACGGGCCACGGCCCGCACGATCGACAGTCCATCCTCGCCGGGCTGACGTCCGGTTGCGGTGACGGTCACCGCGCCGGGGCCGACGTCGGTTTTCCAGGCCGGATGCGCGGCGATCGCCAATGAATCGGCATCGTCGAGCAGGGACCGCAGATCGGCGCCGAGATAGGTCGGGCGCTGATCGGCGACGGCGTAGACCGCATCGCGGGCGTTGTTCACTCCGGTGAGCACCATCAGGCTCGGCAGGTCCGCTGCGTTGGCCCCGGCGATGTCGGTGTCCAGGCGATCCCCGACGACCAGTGGGCTGGCGAAGTCGCCGCGGGCCAGGGCGTCGTGCATCAGAGCAGGCGCCGGTTTGCCGGCGACGAGGGGTTCGGCGCCCGTCGCGGTCCGCATCGCCGCGACCAGGGAGCCGTTGCCCGGCAGCAGTCCGCGCTCGGTGGGCAGCGTGGCATCGAGATTCGACGTCACCCAGACCGCACCCGACCGGATCGCCAATGCCGCCTCGGCGAGATCCGACCAGCAGATGGTCATAGACAGCCCCTGGATGACGGCGACCGGGCCCTCGGCGAAGGTGCGCACCGGCTGCAATCCGACGGCGCTGACCTCTGCGGCCAGGGCGTCGGTTCCGAGCACGAGGACCGTCGAACCGGCGGGCAGACGTTGACTCAGCATCCGCGCCGCGCTCTGGGCGCTGGTCACCACATCGTCAGGGGCCGCGGTGAAGCCGAGTTCGACGAGATGGTCGGCAACCTCGTCGGCTGAGCGGGTGGCGTTATTGGTGACGAAGAGAGAACGGCAACCGATGGCACCGAGCGTCTCGACGGCACCGTCCGTCGGCGCGTGACCGCGGAACACCGTGCCGTCCAAGTCGAGAAGTAGGCAATCATGCTGGCCTGCAAGGGTTGTCATATCAGGCAAGTTCGTCGATGCGTTCTTCGGCGTCGGTGACTCCGTCGACATCGGCGGCCGCCGAGTGCATGAACCACTGCAGCGCGTCGGCACTGCGGCCCAGCGCCAGCAGCGTTTCGGCGTAGGCATAGAACAGCCGCGCCGCGGTGGCGCCGGTGCGGGAGGGATCCGGCGCAGGCGAGGACAGCACGGCGAGCGCCTGATCCAGGTGGCCGAGATCAGCCCGGGCCCCGGCCGCCACGATGCGCATCTCGTCGGCGTCATCGCCGGTGAGCCCGGCAGCCTCCGGGCTGCGGGCCAGTTCGATGGCCCGCTCCGGGCGGCCGACCCCGCGCTCGCAGTCGGCGATGAGCGGGAGGAGCTGAGACTTAGACCCCATGCGGCGGGCGGCCCGGAACTCAGCCAGAGCCTGGGCCCAGTCTCCGCAATGGTAGGCGGCGACGCCGACGGCTTCCCGGATGACGGCGATGCGCCCGGACCGCTGCCGGGCAGCCTGGGCATGGGCCAAGGCGGCCTCAGGGTCGTCGTCGAGCAGTTCACCGGCCGCGACAAGGTGGCGGGCCACGGTATCGGCGGTGGACTTGTCCAGGGTCAACAACTCTGCCCGGATGTCGGGCGCCAGTTGCTTGGCCTCGATGCTGCCGGGAATGGCCGGACCACCGGGCTGACCCGCAGAGCCGGCCGAATGCTGCGGTTGCTCAGTGCGGGCGCGCCCGGGACCCGACCGGCGCGGGGCCGATGAGCCACGGCGCACCCGGTTGGGCTCGGCGGAATGTCGTATCGGACGTCCCTCGGCACCCTTGTTCTCGTCTGCGGCCATCGGGTAGAGGATACGGCCAACCGAAGCCGATATCCGCATCGCGACCGCTATCGCGGAGATATTGCCGGCGATACTCGTCGCAGGACGCCATTCCAGGCGGCCGGCGACAATCATGAATGGCCCGGCGAATTAGCCGAATTCAGTAATACGGCTGCCATTGAAATAGATGTGCCTGAGCCCCCCAGTGTTGGCTGGGGGGCTCAGGGCTTGGTGTGTGTTCGGCGGTGTCCTACTTTTCCACCCTGTTGGGTAGTATCATCGGCGCTGGCTGGCTTAGCTTCCGGGTTCGGGATGGGTCCGGGCGTTTCCCTGCCGCTATGGCCGCCGTAACTTTATGTAAATTGTTGAGTTGCC
>CAISDL010000027.1 GCA_903884065.1 uncultured Actinomycetes bacterium
CGGACAACCCCACACTCACCATCGCAATGCCGGCCGATAACAGCGCACTGCTGATGAGGCGCTTTCGGTTACGGGTGGCCTCCACGGTTTGCTCCATCCGGTCATACTCGCCGCCTGGTGTGCATCCGTTACGGGAAACGGGCAAAACGTCTGATTTGTCCTAGATCGTCGGGCCCAGCAGATCGTCGGCGTCGGTGATCTTGTACCCGTAGCCCTGTTCGGCCAGAAACCGCTGGCGGTGCGCGGCGTAGTCGGTGTCGAGGCTGTCGCGGGCCACCACCGAATAGAACACCGCACCGCCACCGTCGTGCTTGGGACGCAGCAGCCGCCCCAGCCGCTGGGCCTCCTCCTGACGGGACCCGAACGTCCCCGAAACCTGCACGGCCACCGAGGCTTCCGGGAGGTCGATGGAGAAATTGGCCACCTTCGACACCACCAGGGTCTTGATCTCGCCGCGACGGAAGGCGTCGAACAGTGCTTCGCGTTCGGCGTTCTTCGTCGAGCCCTGGATCACCGGGGCGTCGAGTTCCTTGCCGAGTTCATCGAGTTGGTCGAGGTAGGCCCCGATCACCAGGGTCGGCTCACCGGGATGTTTGGCCAGGATCGACTTCACCACTGCGACCTTGGTGTGCGCGGTAGAGCAGAGTTTGTAGCGTTCCTCGGGTTCGGCGACGGCGTACTGCATCCGTTCGTTGTCGGTCATCGTCACCCGCACTTCGACGCATTCGGCCGGGGCGATCCATCCCTGGGCCTCGATGTCCTTCCACGGCGCGTCGTAGCGTTTCGGGCCGATCAGGCTGAACACGTCGCCTTCGCGGCCGTCCTCGCGGATCAGCGTCGCGGTCAAGCCCAGACGGCGGCGAGACTGCAGGTCCGCGGTCATCCGGAACACCGGTGCGGGCAACAGGTGCACCTCGTCATAGATGATCAGCCCCCAGTCGCGGCTGTCGAACAACTCCAGGTGCCGATACTCGCCCTTGGTGCGTCGGGTGATCACCTGGTAGGTCGCGATGGTCACCGGCCGGATCTCTTTGCGCTCGCCGGAATACTCGCCGATCTCGCTCTCCGTCAACGATGTTCGCGCGATCAGTTCACGCTTCCACTGCCGGCCGGCGACGGTGTTGGTGACCAGGATCAGGGTGGTCGCGCCCGCCTTGGCCATCGCGGCGGCGCCGACGATCGTCTTGCCGGCGCCGCAGGGCAGCACCACCACCCCGGAGCCGCCGGCCCAGAACGAGTCCGCGGCCATCTGCTGGTAGTCGCGCAGCTCCCAGCCATCCTCGGCCAGGCTGATCGGGTGGCTCTCGCCGTCGACGTAACCCGCGAGATCCTCAGCGGGCCAACCGATCTTCAGCAGCATCTGCTTGACCCGGCCGCGTTCGCTGGCGTGCACGATGACGGTGTCGTCGTCGACACGGGCACCCAGCATCGGGGCGATCTTCTTGTGGCGCAGCACTTCCTCGAGAACCGCCCGATCCAGGCTCACCAGCATGAGGCCGTGGGCCGGGTGCTTGACCAGTTGGAGGCGGCCGTAGCGAGCCATGGTGTCGACGATGTCGACCAGCAGTGGCTGCGGCACCGCGTAGCGCGAGAAGGTGACCAGTGCGTCGACCACCTGCTCGGCGTCGTGCCCGGCGGCGCGGGCGTTCCACAGCGCCAGCGGGGTGATGCGGTAGGTGTGGATGTGTTCGGGTGCCCGTTCCAGTTCGGCGAACGGGGCGATGGCGGCGCGAGCGGCGCCGGCCGACTCGTGGTCCACTTCGAGCAGGACGGTCTTGTCGGACTGGACGATCAGGGGTCCGTCGGTCATTGCGCCCATTATCCGCTGTCGGCTGCGGTGACCGAAGTCACCCGGTGCACCGCGAACTCGCGCATTCGCCCCTGGGTCGGGTCGAACGCCATCAGGTGCCCGCCGTGCACCGAGATCGGGGTGACGACGCGTTGGGTCGCGACCCCGGCCGCGTCGACGTAGCCCATCAGCACGTCCTTTCCGTGGACGGCGGCCTGGTGCAACAACGCCATCGCGACCGCGGGGTCCACCCGCATCCCGGCCAGCGGTGCGGAGTCCACCCGGCGCAGCAACGACACCACGGTTGCCAGGCTCTCCGCGTTCGGCCGGTTGTGCGTCCGCGGCGCACGGCGCACCGGGTTGCCCGGCACCCGGGCCCCGCGCCTGCGCAGTTCGACGATGGCCCCCGAGGAGTCCTCGGCGGCAGGAGCGAAGCCGTCCTGGCGCAGCGCGGCGAGCACCTCGCCGATCGGCGCCTGCGACACGGCCACCGTCGGCGCCAGCAGGCGGACTTCCAGACCGGCCAGCGCCGGCGCGGCCACGGCGTGCGCCAGCAGGACCGGGTCCTCGCAGCGGACGAACGACGCCGCCATCCCCACCCGCAGTTGGCCGTGACGTCGCGCGACGTCGTTGATCAGATAGCTCAAGCCCTGGGGGACGGGGGTCTTCGAGTATTTCTCGAAGAACCGCTGAAGTCCCTCCGCGGTTCGGCCGACGTCCAGGGCGTGCCGGATGGACGCCTCACTGACCCGGTAGACCATCGCCGCCCCGGCGGATTCCACGGTCGCCACCGCGGCCAATTCGTCGGCGAGCTCCCGTTCCAGCGGGCCGGGCACCACCACGGTGTGGTCGGCCTGGACCAGGAAGTAGTCGATCGGTGCCGGCAGCGCGGCGGTCATCGCGGCGGTCGCGGCTTCGTCACCGTCGGCCAGCAGCGCCCGGCCCGGGCCGGCCAGGGCGTCGCGTCCGGTGAGTCCCACCGCGTGGGCCTCGTCGAGGAGATGGGCCACGGGCGCGGGTTGCAGCCGCGCCGCCCACCGCGGCCGGCGCCAGATCAGGGCACGTGCAGCGCGGGTCGCCTCCACGGCGGTCCCGGCAGGCAACTCGGCGAGCATTCCGAGCAGCAGCCGCCGATCCAGTGGGGCGGCGGTGGAGTAGAGCGAATCCGACAGCGCCGCATAGTGTTTCCCGTCGGGGCCGCGACTGCCGATGAGGCCGGGGCGGGACGGCAGGTCCAGCCAGGTCCGGGCCAGCACAAGCCAGCGAGCCGGCGGGGGCGACTCGATGAACCGGTCGGCGGCCACCGTCGGCGCCCAGTAGGTCACCGCATCGCCGGGAGGCGACGGATCGGGAACGCCGCTGGCGATCAGCCCCGCGGCTGCCGCCAGTTCGAGAATGAGGCCGAGGCGCTGCTCGTCGATGCCGGTGGTCTTGGCCAGCCGCTTGGCCTCCCGGACGCCCAGGCCGCCGCTGCGCAGTTCGGGGACGGGTGCGGCCGACAGCGCTTCCAGCAGCACCTCGACCTGACGCATCAACTCCATCGCCGCCCCGGCCGCCGACGCGTCGACGTCCTTGGCCGTCGCCGTGGCGATCGCCGGGTCAGGCGATGTGAGCGCGAAGGGACCAGGTTCCTCGTCGCGCAGCACCTGCCCGACGGCACGCGGAAGGACCACCGTGTCGCTGTCCAACTGCCGCAACAGCCCGGCCGCGAGTAGTCGCTGCACCGGACGATCCGGCGGAGTCTCGGGGCCGGCGTCGCGGGTACGGCCGACCGGGGAACCCGCCACGAGACGGTCCAGCACGTCGCGCTGCGGCTCGTCCAGGCCGTCGATCGCCGCGCGCAGATCACTCGCGCAGCCCGGCGCATCCTCGAGCACCGCCTGACCGGGGAACCAGGGAACCGTCGCCGCGGCTTCATGCGATATCCGCAGGTCCTCGTCACCCCAGACCAACGCGCGATCCCTCAGGTCGGCGACCGCGGTATGCAGATCGGCGCCGGGCACCCGGCCGTCGAGCATGGCGACCAACTCGCCGACCGGGACGGCGGCGTTGTCGGCGTGCAGCACCAGCAGCGCGTCCAGCACCGCCAGTCGCAGGAAGTCGAGTTCGTCGGCAGCTGCCTTGACCGACTGCCGCGATGAGGCGCGCGCCGCCAGGGCGGCGGTGCTGCCCGGGGCGGGCTGGGCGAGGTCAGGACGCAGTTCCAGCAGGCGGACGAGCCTGTCGTCGGGTAGGCCTGCCAACCACGAGCCCAGCGGCTGGCCTCGGGTGGAGCGCGTGTCGGTCATTGCTGACCAGGGTAATTCAGCCCGCTTCCTTCGCGAGCGGGGCCGACAGGTGTCAGAATGGAGGGCGTGGCAGACAAGACGCGTAAAGACAGGTACGTCGACAACGGCTGGCCGACCCGGGATCCCGAGGATCATCCGGTGAGCGAACTGGCGTCCCCCATGGTGGGTGCGCTGTCCCCGTTCGGGGACGTCACGTTCCCACTGCCGGCCTCGACGCTGCCCTACGTTCACCCGGTAACCGTCGTCAACAGGTAGCGGTGAGCGGCGTGTCCTCCGGGGCGCCACAGCACCGTCTCTCGCACCTCGACGACCGCGGTGCCGCACGGATGGTCGACGTCAGCGGTAAGTCCGCGACCGCCCGAAGTGCCACCGCTGTCGGCACGGTCCACACCACGGACGAGGTCATCGATCTGATCGCCGCCGGCGGACTGCCCAAAGGCGACGCCCTGGCCACCGCGCGGGTGGCCGGGATTCTTGCGGCCAAGCGCACCAGCGAATTGATCCCGCTGTGTCACCAGCTCGCACTGAGCGGTGTCGACATCGACTTCGAGATCGGTTCGCGCAGAATCGATCTCACCGCCACGGTGCGCACCACCGACCGCACTGGCGTGGAGATGGAGGCTCTGACCGCGGTGGCGGTAGCGGCGTTGGCCGTCTACGACATGATCAAGGCCGTCGACCCCGCCGCACGCATCGACGGTATCCGCGTGCTGCACAAGGAGGGCGGCAAGACCGGCGTCTGGACCGCCGAGCCATGAGCCGCACCGCCCGGGTGATCATCGCCTCGACGCGGGCGTCCGCCGGCACCTACGCGGACCGCTGCGGCCCGCTCATCGTGGACTGGCTGAGCAGGCGGGGATTCGAGATTCCCGCGCCGGCGGTGGTCGCCGATGGCGACCCGGTCCGGCACGCCCTCCGGGCGGCGGTGGACGACGCCGTCGACGTCGTCATCACCTCCGGCGGAACCGGGATATCGCCGACCGACACCACCCCGGAGGCCACGGCGGAGTTGCTCGACCGTCAGATCCCCGGCCTGGCCGACGCGATCCGCCGATCCGGACTGCCGACGGTCCCCACCTCCGTGCTGTCGAGGGGCGTGTGCGGCGTGGCCGGAAGGACCCTGGTCGTCAATCTGCCGGGCTCGACGGGCGGCGTCCGCGATGGGCTGGCAGTCCTTGCCGAGGTGCTCGACCATGCGCTGGACCAACTGGCCGGGGGAGACCACTGATGACCCGCATCGTGCGCGCCGCCGTCACCGAGACGACGATCCTGCTGCCTGAGCACGAGCAACTGGTCGCCCGCGACGCCGCGGGCGCCGTGGTCGGCTTCGCCGGCATCGTGCGCAACCACGATGGCGGCCGCGAGGTGCTGCACCTGGAATACTCCGCGCACCCGCACGCCGAGCAGATCCTCTTCGAAGTCCTCGCCGAGGTCGCGGCAGCGGCACCCGGGGTACACGCGATCGCCGCCAGTCATCGCGTCGGGCTGCTCCAGATCGGCGATGCCGCGCTGGTGGCGGCGGTCTCGGCCGAACACCGGGCCGCGGCCTTCGACACCTGCGCGCGCCTGGTCGACGCCGTCAAAGAACGGCTCCCGGTCTGGAAACACCAGTTCTTCGCCGACGGCACCGACGAATGGGTGAACTTCGCTTGACTGCCGGCACCGCCGGCGTGCCTGACTGCCGGCACCGCCGGCGTGCCTGACCGCCGGCGTACTTAGCCGGCCGGCGGAGCCGGGGCGGGGGCCGGGGCCGGGGCCGGCGCAGGGGTCCCGGCGTCGGCCGGAATCTGTCCGGTGAACGAACGCTGGGCCAGCGCCAGCAGCAGATCGTTGCGGTCGATCTCCTCGTTCTGCAGCGCGTGCCACAGGTCCTTGATGTAGGAGACGTTCGGGTTTCCGGCCTGGCCCGGGTCGGTGCTGGTACCAGGGGGCGGGCTGTCGGGGCTCGGCAGGTGTGGCACACCTTGCGGCGCCGGGCCGGCGGCGACGACGGTGCCGTCCGCTGCCGGTGTCTGGGCGACAGGCTCCGCAGTGGCGGGGACCACGACGGCGGGATCGGCCGGGGTCGCGGCGGGGACCACGACGGCGGGATCGGCCGGATCAGCGAGTGCGGCCGGGACCGGGACGATCGTCGTGGGAGCCGGCGTGGGCACCGCGGGATCGGCCGGTGCCAGCGGCGCCGGAGTCATCATGCCCGCCTGGACGACCGTCGCGCCCGACGCCGGGGAGGCCACATCGACGATGACGATCTCATCGGGGCCGACGGTCGTGTCGGTGATGGAGATGATCTGCGGCGCGGGGGCAGCAGGGTCCTGCGCCGCGGGCAACAGGTCCGGGGCCGGGAGGTCCTGCGGGGCCGGGATGTCCTGCGGGGCGGGGGCGGCGTCCTGGGGCGCCGGGGCCGGGGCCGGAAGGTTCTCGGGAGCCGGGGCCGGCAGGCCGTCCTGCGGTGCCGGTGCGGGAAGGCCCTGGGGCGCCGGGACGGCGTCAGCCGGGACGGGGACGTCCTCGGGAGCCGGGGCAGGCAGTTCCTCCGGGATCACCGGAGCGTCCTGCCCAGCGGCCGGCGCGGGGGCGTCGACCGGGGTGTCAGCCGGCGCCGCGGGCACCTCCGTGCGGAACTCGACCTCGGTGACGGTGACTTCGCGCGGCGTGGGGCCGGACAGGCCGCGGCCACAGGTCGGCCAGGCGCCCCTGCCCTGACCGGCGAGTACCTTCTCGGCAATCGCGATCTGCTGTTCGCGGGTGGCCATGTTGGCCGCGGAGGCATACTGCCCGCCGCCGTAGCCCAGCCAGGTGCTGGGGGAGAACTGAAGACCGCCCTGGTAGCCGTTGCCGGTGTTGATCGCCCAGTTGCCGCTGGACTCGCAACTGGCGACGACGTCCCACTCGGAATCGCTCGCGGCCTGAGCCTGCGCGGACAGACCGAGGCTGCCGCCGCCGATCACGGCACCGGTCACGGCGATCTTGGCGACGGAGATCGACGACGTGGTGGGTTTACGATGGCGTCCGCTCATCGGTCGGTCCTCTCTACAACGCGCCTGCGAGGTCAGCTGTCGGGTTCGGGCGGGAGAGGCTGCCCGGCCGCTGTCCTACGCGGCTTCACCCCAAGGAGCCGGAGCTCCGAACTCGGCGGACCGGTTGGGTCCCCCGCCTCCATCCGGAAAATGCTCGATGTTCTCTCTGCTCCGTGGATGGAGTTCGGCGCGGGGAGCGGAGAGGGCCTGCCGCAACGAGGGGCGGACCAACGACGACGGTATCGGCTGCCCGCAGCCACGTCACCTTTGCGCGGAAGGGGCGTTTTACCTGTTGGCAAGGCCTAAACGACCCCTAAAAACCCAGCGTTCGTGCAGGTCGAGGGCCGACTAAATCGGTCCGTGGCCACGTCGTGATTGGTTTGTGATGTGACCAACATCACGACTAACCGCCCGCAAACGGGGGCAGTACGTCCAGTGTTTGGTGGGCCCGCAGCACAGCGGTCCGGTCCCGAACCGCCACCCCATCTGCCAGATATGAACACTTGTGTAACACCAGTGCCATTTTGTCACTCTGACCACAAAGTTCGCGGACGACGTCCTCGACGGTGGAGCCCTCCCGGATCGTCAGAACCGCGGTGTCGGTTCCGGCGGCTTCCCGGGCCGCAGCAAAGAACCGCACGGTGACCGGAACGAGGGCAGTGACGTCGGTCATAGTCAGCCCCCGATTGCGCTCATCGGGCGCGTCGGCTGCACGAAATGCGGACTGTTGATGCCGTGTCCGGCGGCCTTGAGCCACATGGCAGCCCGCCATGCCGACTCCACCTCGTCGTCGCCGGCGCCGGCACGCAGCAGGCCGCGCAGGTCGGTCTCCTCCGTGGCGAACAGGCAGCTTCTCACCTGACCGTCGGCGGTCAGGCGGGTGCGGTCGCAGTCCGAGCAGAATGCGTCCGACACCGAGGCGATGATGCCCACTGTCGCCGGGCCGCCGTCGACCAGCCACAGCCGTGCCGGTGCCGATCCGCGCGGAGCGGAGTCGGCACTGAGGTCGAATCGTCGGCGCAGCGCCGTGACGACGTCGTCGGCGCTCAGGGTGGATTCCCGGCTCCAGTGATGACCGGCGTCGAGTGGCATCTGCTCGATGATGCGGAGCTGATACCCGTGAGCCAGGCAGAACTGCAGCAACTCGACGGCATCGTCGGGACCGGATACCGGATCGAGCACGGCGTTGACCTTCACCGGGCCCAGGCCCGCGGCAGCGGCGGCGGCCAGGCCGTCGAGAACCGCGCCGAGGCGATCCCGGCGGGTGATCGCGGCGAAGTGCCGCGGGTCGACGGTGTCCAGTGAGACGTTCACCCGGTCCAGTCCGGCCTCGGCCAGGGCCTGGGCCCGCGCGGCCAGCCCCACTCCGTTGGTGGTGAGGGCGATCTCCGGCCGGGGGCGCAGCCGGGCCGTGGCGGCCACGACGTCCTCGAGGCGGCGGTACAACAGCGGCTCGCCGCCGGTGAACCGGACGCTGGAGATCCCCAGCCGGGTGACGGCCAGACCCAACAGGCGGGTCAGCTCGTCGAAGCTCAGAACCTCATCGGCCGGCAACCACGACAGCCCCTCGGCGGGCATGCAGTAGGTGCAACGCAGGTTGCACCGGTCGGTCAGTGATACGCGCAGGTCGGTGGCCGTACGCCCGAAGGTGTCCAGCAACGGACCCGTGTGGGGCATGCCCGACAGCAGCGGTTCGCGGTCGCGGCGAACGGCCGGCAAGCCGAGGGCGGTCAGCGTCATGCCCGGTCCCGGCGCGGGGCGGAGGCCCAATCGTGGGCCCGGTCGACCGGGACGATCTCTTTGCCCAGCGGCATCAGCGACACCGGGATGAGCTTCAGATTGGCCAGCGCCAGCGGAATGCCGACGATGGTGATCGCCATCCCGATGGCGGTGATGACGTGTCCGATCGCCAGCCAGATGCCGCACAGCACAACCCAGATCACGTTGCCGAGCATCGCACCGGTCTGCGGTCCGGGCCGGTCGACGACGGTCCGTCCGAACGGCCAGAGCGCGAACAGCGCGATACGGGCCGCAGCGAATCCGAACGGGATGGTGACGATGAGCAGAAAGCAGACCAGGGCCGCCAGCAGGTACCCGAGGGCAAGCCACAGACCGCCGAAAATCAACCAGATGACGTTCAGGATCAGGCGCATGCTTTCCTCCAGCGGTCACGCGAGCCTACCGAACCAAATACCGCTGCTGGCCGCCGCGGCCGTTGAGTAGGATCGCTCAGGCGCCCGGCCGAGGGCGCGTGGCCACGTCAGACAAGCAGGTGAGATCCAAGTGCCGACCGGCAAGGTGAAGTGGTACGACACCGACAAGGGATTCGGTTTCCTCTCGCAGGAGGACGGTGAGGACGTCTACGTCCGCGCGTCGGCCCTGCCGGACGGCGTCGAGGGTCTCAAGGCGGGCCAGCGGGTCGAATTCGGCCTGGCCACCGGTCGGCGGGGTCCGCAGGCGCTGAGCGTCACGCTGATCGATCCGCCGCCGAGCCTGGTGCGTACGCGACGCGAGGCCGCGCCGGCCGCCGAGCACAAGCACAGCCCCGACGAACTGCACGGCATGGTCGAGGACATGATCACCTTGCTCGAGGGCGCGGTTCAGCCCGAACTGCGCCGCGGTCGCTATCCCGACAAGAAGGTCGCGCGCCGGGTTTCCGAGGTGGTTCGCGCGGTGGCCGCGGAGCTGGACGCCTGAGCCGAGACGCTCTGGCCGGCCGAGAGGACGCGCTGTTTACGCGGACGGTACCTACGCGCAGAATAATCCGGAATGGCATGCTGCCGATTCGGGTTGGAAGGCTGAACAGATCGCTGCAATGCTTCGGCGGCACGGCATAACACCTACCTCGGTGGGTGAAGTCGGTTGCGGTGCAGGGGAAGTGCTCCTCGGGCTGGCGAGGCTCTTACCCGCCGGAGTCCACTAGAGGGCTTTGACATCTCGCCGGATGCGTTCAGCATTTGTGGTCCGAAGGAGACCGCTGCCGTCAAGTTTTTCCACGATGACCTTCTCGCGACGGATAAACACTTCGACCTGGCTCTGGGGATCGACGTATTCGAGCACGTCGAGGATTACCTGGATTTCCTGCGGCGCCTGCGTGCCAAAGCCACGTACAAGGTGTTCCATGTGCCGTTGGAACTCTCGATGCTGATGCTTGCCCGATCGTCGTCTCTGCTCGCCATGCGACAGTCCGTCGGCCATCTTCACCACTTCAGCAAAGAAACCGCGTTGGCGAGTCTTGCCGACACCGGCTACCGGGTTATCGACTATTGCTATACCCCGGTTCTCGATGCGGGACTGTACGAACTCGATTGGAAGGCCAGGATGCTCGGCATTCCGCGGAGAGTCCTTGCCCGGGTCGCGCCGGACGCTTCTGCGCGCATCTTCGGCGGTTACTCGCTGCTGGTATTGGCCGAGTAGGGCCGGCCAGGCAGCTAGTTCCAGTTCAGCTCGACCGACCACTCTGCGTGCGGAAGGTCGTGGAGTTCCCCGTTCTGGTCTTTCACCAGGGTCATGAGTTGGACCACCAGACCGACCACCTTGCCGCGTTGCGGGTCGACGGTCGGAACCGTCACCGCCAGTTGGGTTCCCGGCCGGTAGGCGGTCGTGGTGGTGTTGCGTTCGTCCTCGTAGACCCGCAGCAGCCGCCACGGTGCATGACTGATCGAGGCCGGCACCGACAGTTGGACGGGATAGCCGGCCCTCACCGAAAGTTCTCCCTGCGCAGCGCCTTTGACGCATTCGTCGAGGTTGACCACATTGCAGTACAGGTAGGGGTCCACCCGCACGGTCGTGCCACGGGAATAGGCGCTGATCTGCGGAAGCGGCGAACCCTGCGCGCGGACCAGTGCCCAGGCGCCGAACCCGGCGCCGACCGAGGCGAGCACCACGGCCGCGACCGCGACCCAGGCGATGTGTCGTTTCATCGGTGCGCCACCGCCAGGGTCTCGGGTTCGGCCACCACCGGACGGTTGCCGCCGAACCCGGGTATCAGCGAGGCGCCCCGGTAGCTGACCACGGTCTGCGCCAGGCCCGGAATGAGCAGCGCGGTGATCGCGGTGAAGCCGACCCACAACTCCGTGTACACCAGAACCCCCATCGCTCCGCCGAGTACCCACGCCAATTGCAGCACCGACTCGGAACGGCCGAATGCCGACGCCCGCGACTCCTCGGGCAGGTCGTCCTGCAGCGAGGCGTCCAGGGATGCCTTCGCGATCGCACTCGATCCGGAGGTGACGAACGTGGCCACCGCCGCGACGATCAGGCTTCCCGTCAACGCAGCGGCCAGGGCAAGAACGGTGACCGCGATCGCGGCCCGCACCACCAACGTGGCTGGCCGGCCCAGAGTGAGCCGGGCCGCGGTGAAATTGCCGGCGAAATTGCCGACGCCGGCCGCGACGCCGATGGTGCCCAGAATCCCCAGTTGGACCCAGCCGCTGGCGTCGTGCGCCTTGGCCACGAAGGCCGGGTAGAGGAACAGGAAACCCACCATCGCCTTGATCGTGCAGTTCCCCCACAGGGAGGTGATGATGTTGCGGCCCAATGGTTGTCGCCGGGGACCCCTGGGGATGACCTCCGTGGGGCTCTCATCGAGCCAGTCCCACTCGCCGCCGTGACCGTGGTAGGTCAACGTGGTGGGCACCTCGCCCTCAGTGGACTCCACCCACTTGGGGATCCTCATCGTCAGCGATGCACCGGCCAGGGTGACGAAGACGACGACGAACAGCGCGCCGGGCAGCCCCAGCAGCGTGGAGAACAACCACTCAGCCCCCGCGGCGATGCCGCCGCCCACGATCGTCCCACCGATCAGGCCGAACATCGTCAGCCGCGAGTTGACCCGCACCAGATCGATCGTCGGGGGCATGACCCGCGGCGTCACCGCACTGCGCAATACCGAGAAGGACTTCGACAGCACCATCATTCCCAGCGCGCACGGGTAGAGCACCCACGACGGGTAGCTGCCGGTGGCCGGGTCGTAATTCATGATCAGCACCACGGCCAGAACGGTGCGCAGCAGAAACGACGTCGCCAGGGCGGCGCGCCGACCGTGTTGAAGGCGGTCGAGAGCAGGACCGATCAACGGGGCGACCACCGCGAACGGCGCGATCGTGATCAGCAGGTACAGCGCCACCCGGCCCTTGCTTTCACCGGTCGCCGCCGCGAAGAACAGCGTGTTGGCCAGGGCGACCGCCATGGCCGAGTCCACCGCGAAGTTGGCCACCACCGGCCAGGTCAGCGCCGTCAGGCCGGATTTGTCGGCGCCGTCGGCGGTCGCCGCCCGCTGCACCATCGAGTACATCCGCGAACCCATCTCGGCGGCGGCGCGGGTGACCCGTGGCCGTTCGGCACCGTCCGAACCGCCGCCGGAGGGGCCGTCGTCGTCGCGGTAGGCGCTGCGGCGGTCGTCCTCGAGGGGCGGAAGATAGCGGTTCGCGCTGTGCTCGGTGTCCTGGTCACGGCCTGTGGAACGGCGGAAGTCTCCGGGCTGGTGTCCGGCGGGGCCGCTCGGGTAGTTCGCCATACCGGGATGTTCGCGACGGGGCGGATCGAACCGGCCGGCCCCGGTCGCCGAACCGGCGGTCGGGTGCACTCGCCGCGGTCCAGACACGGCATCGATTGTTCCCTATCGGGCCGGGGCGCAGCGTGCAGGCGACCGGTGTGCCCGGCCGGCGGCGGGGTGAGGCAAGATTGTCAGGTGATGGACAGCTTGATCGACACCGCCGATCCCGCGGCCCCGGCCCCATCGGCCGAGCCGTCGGATGAGGTTGCCGCGATCCTGACGGGTGCGGAGGCGCAGGCGCGGGACGCGGTCATCGAGTTCAGTGGCGACACGGTCGGGGCCTATCTGGGAATGAGCATCGAAGACGATGCCAGCGCCACCCACCGTTTCCTGGCGACCTTGCCGGGCTACCACGGATGGCAGTGGGCCGTCGTGGTGGCCGCCGCCCCTGGAGCCGATCACGCCACCATCAGCGAGGTGGTGCTGGTTCCGGGCCCGACCGCCATCCTGGCTCCGCCCTGGGTGCCGTGGGAGCAGCGCGTCAGGCCCGGTGACCTCGGCCCCGGCGACCTGCTGGCGCCGCTGCCCGACGACCCTCGGCTGGTGCCGGGCTTCCTGGCCACCGGCGACCCGCTGATCGACGACACCGCACAGGACGTCGGGTTCGGCCGGCGGCGGGTGCTCAGCGCTTTCGGTCGTGATGACGCCGCCCAGCGCTGGCATGACGGCGACCACGGTCCCGACGCGCCGATGGCGAATTCCACCAAGCGGGTCTGCCGCGACTGCGGCTTCATGACGCCGCTGGCCGGCGCGTTGGGCGCCATGTTCGGGGTGTGCTGCAACGAGCTTTCTGCCGACGGCCGGGTTGTCGACTACTTCTACGGCTGCGGTGCCCACTCGGACACCCCCGCGCCGGCCGGGATCGGTTCGCCGGCCTATGAGCCTTTCGACGACGGGGTGGTCGAGGTCATGGCGGTCGAGGTCACCGCCGAGTCGGCCGCCCACGCCGAGGAGTCGGCGCCGGCCGCCGACGTGGAAGCCGTGCCGGACATCGAGATCGTCGTCGAGTCGGAAACGATCGAACCGGAATCAGCGGATTCGGAGTCAGCTGAAGCGGAGACGACGATCGCGGAGGCCGTCGAGGTCGCCGGCAGCGAGGGCGACCCGCCGATCGACGAACAGCCCGGACTGCTCTAACGCTCGGCGGCGGCCTTGATCCGCTGCAGGGAGAGGTTCATCCCGTCGAGCAGTTCCCGTTCGAACGGCTCGACACCGCCGAGCGCCGCCTTGGTGACTGCCGTCGAGACCGTGCTCACGCCGTTCTCGGCGCGCCGGGTCTCGGTGAGCCGGGTGCCGGTGCCGGTGGGCTCGAGGTCATAGCTCCACACGGTGGTGTTGAGCGGAATCCGGAAGGCGAACTTGCGTTCCGGGACCACCTCGGTGATGACCGACGTCGTCGGCCAGAACAGCAATCCGCGCCGGTTGAGGTTCACCGTCCGGGTGCCCGGGCGAATTGGCCCGAGCGCCTTCATGATGCGGCACTGCGGACTCCACTGCGGCATCCGGGTGACGTCGGAGACCAAGGCCCAGACCTTGCTGACCGGTGCGTTGATCTCGATCTCCGCCTTCAGAATTGGCGCTGCCATGATTTCTCCTCTGCTCATTCCAGTCCGGTCTGTGCCCCGCGGGCGCCCCGGCGGGCCGCCGATCGCTGCCACAGAAAAATCGACAGTCCCACCACGCCCACCCCGAGTCCGGCGACGGTCACCGGACGCCAGTCCCGAAGTGCGTCGATCGTGAACGCGGCCAGCGCGGCCAGCGCCCACAGCACCGCGCCGACGGCGATCACCGGTCGCGGATCACGCAGCGCGGCGGGCAACTCCGGCGGGGTCTTCTCAGTCGTGGGGCCGGTGGGGGACATCGCCTCACGGTAACCGACCAGCGGTGGGCGTACGTTAGCGGCGTGCAGCAGGACGTGCAGCAGGACGTCGAGCCGACGATGCCGCCGAACGTCGTCGACATCACCGACCCGGCCGATGAGCGGGTCGACGACTTCCGGGATCTCAACAGCGTCGACCGCCGCCCCGATCTGCCCGGCGGCAGAGGACTGGTCATCGCCGAGGGTGTGCTGGTCGTGCAGCGCATGTTGGCGTCCCGGTTCACCCCGCACGCCCTACTGGGCACCGACCGGCGCCTGGCGGAACTCTCCGCCGACCTCGCCGGCGTCCCGGTTCCGTTCTTCCGCGCCTCGGCCGAGGTGATGGCGGACGTCGTCGGCTTCCACCTCAACCGCGGCGTCCTGGCCGCCGCGCGCCGGCCGGCGGAACTGGGACTGGCCGAGGTGTTGGCCGGCGCGCGCACCGTCGCGGTGCTCGAGGGCGTCAACGACCACGAGAACCTCGGCGCGATCTTCCGCAACGCCGCGGGACTCGGGGTGGACGCGGTGGTCTTCGGCGCCGGCTGCGCCGACCCGCTCTACCGCCGCGCGGTTCGGGTGTCGATGGGGCACGCCCTGCTGGTGCCGTTCGCCAAGGCTGAGCGGTGGCCGGCGGACCTTTATCGCCTGCGGGACAACGGGTTTCGGCTGCTGGCGATGACGCCCGGTCCGCAGGCGCGCACCCTGTCCGAGGTGATGGACGAACTGCGGGACGAGAAGGTGGCGGTGCTGGTCGGAGCGGAGGGGCCGGGTCTGACGGAGACGGCCCTGCGGGCCGCCGACGTCCGGGTCCGCATCCCGATGTCGCGCGGCACCGACTCGCTCAACGTCGCGACCGCGGCGGCGCTGGCCTTCTACGAGACGGTCAGAAGCTAGCCTGCTGTCATGTACGACGACGACTCGACGCCCTGGGGAACGGGTCTGACCGTCGCGGCTTTCGTCGCGGCCGTCACCGCCGCCGCCATCGTGGTGCTCAGTATCGGTATGACGCGGGTGCACCCACTGGTGTCGGTGGGCCTCAATGTCGTCGCGGTCGGCGGGTTGGCGCCCACGCTCTGGGACTGGCGCAGACAACCGGTCAGGCGGTGGTTCGTCCTTGGGGCCGCAGTGGGAGTGGCCGTCGGGTGGATCGCGATGCTTGCGCTGACGATCCGGTAAGTCAGCGCTCCCCGCTGGTGCGCACGCCGAGCAGCACGTCTTCCCACGCCGGGATCGCCGGTTTGCGGCCGGCCCGCTTGGCCGCCACGGGCCGCGACGGCGCCTCCAGCGGGGACTGGGCCTGGGGCGGCGGCGCGGGGGCAAGCGGGGTGGGTTGCGGCTGTTCCACCGGTGCGGGTGCGGCGGGCACCTCGAACTCGAGTTGGGCGACCGGAGCCACCTGGCGCAGCGGCCGTTCGAACTCCGGATCGATCAGCTCACTGGCCGCCTCGTCGATCGCGGTGACGGTGCCGCCGTGCGCACCGGGGGAGAACCGGAAGTGGGCGAGGTTCTCCGAAAGCCCCGCGTGCCAGCCCATCCGGATCGTCCAGCGGCCGTCTTCGGTGCGCCAGGCATCCCAGGTGGTGTCGGCGTTGCCCAACCCGCGGTCGGTGAGCGCGGCGGTGATGGTCTCCAGCAGCGTCTCCACCGCAGGTCCGTCGGCCAGCACCGGATGCGCGGCGGTGGCCAGTTCGGCGGCACGCATGCGCTCCAGCAGTACCGGGTGGGCGAAGCGCTCCACCTTGGACACGTCCATCCCGGAGGAGTCCGCGACTTCCTGAACCGACGCGCCGGCCCGGATGCGAGCCTGAATGTCCTTGGGTCGCAGCACGCCTCTGACCTCGTTGTCTCTCGGGCTCTGACCTGGCCGCGACCGTTCGCCGCGGGCGGCGGCGCGTAGCCGTTCGTCGAGTCGGATCAGGAACTTGTCAGCCGGATCGCCACCCTCACAGATGATGTGCTTACCGTCGACGTCGAGCCCGATAAGTGTCAGTTCGCGCATGCCGACCTCCCTTTGGACCGGACATTAACCGAGCCGCCGTTGACATAACGGATCGGACACGCCCGTGTTACAGATGAGGCTAGAGGTGTTCGACGACCCAGTCCACACACCGGGTCAGAGCGCTGACATCGTCGGGCTCGATCGCGGGGAACATCGCGACCCGAAGCTGGTTTCGGCCCAGCTTGCGGTACGGCTCGGTGTCCACGATGCCGTTGGCGCGCAGGACCTTGGCCACGGCGGCGGCATCCACCGCGTCGTCGAAGTCGACGGTGCCGACGACCTGGGAACGCAGCGCGGGATCGGCCACGAACGGGGTGGCGAACGGCGACGCCTCGGCCCAGGAGTACAGCCGGGACGACGAATCCGCGGTGCGTTTGACCGCCCAGTCCAGTCCGCCGTTGCCGAGCATCCAGTCGATCTGCTCGGCCATCAGCACCAGGGTGCCGATCGCGGGGGTGTTGTAGGTCTGGTTCTTGAGGCTGTTGTCGACCGCGATCGGCAGTGACAGGAATTCCGGAACCCAGCGTCCGGAGGCGGCGATGGACGCGATGCGGGCCAGTGCGGCCGGCGACATGATCGCCAGCCAGAGGCCGCCGTCGCTGGCGAAATTCTTCTGCGGCGCAAAGTAATAGGCGTCGCAGTCGGCGATGTCGACCGGCAGGCCGCCGGCGCCGGAGGTGGCGTCGATGAGCACCAGAGCGTCACCGGCGGGGCGCTGAACGCCGAGTGCTACGCCGGTGGAGGTCTCGTTGTGCGCCCACGCGACGGCGTCCACCGACGGGTCGGATTGCACAGCCGGGGCGCTGCCGGCGTCGGCCTTGACCACGATCGGCTCGCCGACGAACGGATTGCCCGCCACTGCCGAGGCGAACTTCGCGCTGAACTCCCCGAAGGTCAGATGCAGGGATTTCTTGTCGATCAGGCCGAAGGCGGCGGCGTCCCAGAATGCCGTCGCCCCGCCGTTGCCCAGAATCACCTCGTAGCCGTCGGGAACGCTGAACAGCTCACGCAGGCCGTCGCGCACCCGGCCGACCAGATTCTTGACCGGCGCCTGACGGTGCGAGGTGCCGAACAACGCCGCAGCCGTGCCGGTCAGGGCCGACAACTGCTCGGGCCGCACCTTGGACGGGCCGCAGCCGAAGCGGCCGTCGGCAGGCTTGAGGTCGGCGGGGATGGTGAGCACGGCGGGATCTGACATGGGGACAAGAGTAGAAGTCGGCGCGGGCGCCGCGGAAATCGGCGGTTCGGCATGGCCGTCCAAACCATGGACGGTTATGCGATACCTGCGGTACCGTTTTGACAACGAGCACCCATATGTAAACCGATGGAGGGCTGACGATGGCAAGGACCACGATGGTCAGGCGTTGGCGCCGCAACATGGAGGTGCGCGACGACACCCCCTACGTCGACATGCTCACGACGCTGTCCGAGGGTTCGGTGCGCCGGAACTTCAACCCGTACACCGACATCGACTGGGATGCCCCGGAGTTCACCGTCACGGCCGACGACGAGCGCTGGATCCTGCCCCAGACCGACCCGTTCGGCCGGCATCCCTGGTATCAGGCCCAACCGGTGTCCAGCCAGATCGCCATCGGACAGTGGCGGCAGGCCAACATCGCCAAGGTCGGCCTGCAGTTCGAGTCGATCCTCATTCGCGGCCTGATGAACTACGCGTTCTGGGTGCCCAACGGGTCGCCGGAGTACCGCTACTGCGTGCACGAGGCGATCGAAGAGGGCAACCACACCCTGATGTTCCAGGAGATGGTGAACCGCATCGGCGTGGACGTGCCGGGCATGCCGCGGCTGTTGCGCTGGCTGTCGCCGTTGATCCCGCTGGTGCCCGGACCGTTGCCGATCCCGTTCTTCTTCGGTGTGCTCGCCGGTGAGGAACCCATCGATCACACCCAGAAGGACGTGCTGCGGGAAGGCAGGGACCTGCACCCGATCATGGCGAAGATCATGGCCATCCATGTGGCGGAGGAGGCCCGGCACATCTCCTTCGCCCACGAGTATCTGCGCAAGCGGCTACCGCATCTGAACCGGCGCCAACGGCTGCTGCTCTCCCTGAACGTGCCGCTCATCATGCGCATCCTCTGCCAGGCCATTCTGGTGCCCCCGCGCAGCTTCTTCCGGCAGTACGCCTCGATCCACTGATGGGATGTGGTGTGTCCGGGTGTCGCGATAGCGAAAGTGCCTCCTGAGCTGGGATGATTGATGTTCTTCACGCATTAATCGGTCCAGTCCCGAAAGGCACTTTCGGTGCAAGTTTCGCATGGTTTC
>CAISDL010000028.1 GCA_903884065.1 uncultured Actinomycetes bacterium
CGTCGTCAGTCCTCCCCTCGATTGGCCTGACTCCTCCTCGCTGCTCGTACCTCGCAGCGCATCGTCGTCAGTCCTCCCCTCGATTGGCCTGACTCCTCCTCGCTGCTCGTACCTCGCAGCGCATCGTCGTCAGTCCTCGTCGAGCTGGGCCGCGACGTCGTCGGGGATGTCGATGTTGGTGTAGACGTCCTGCACGTCGTCGCTGTCCTCCAGCGCGTCGACGAGCTTGAGAACCTTGCGGGCGGTCTCCAGGTCGACCTCCACGCTCATCGACGGCTGGAAGGTGGCGTCCGCGGAGTCGTAGTCGATCCCGGCGTCCTGCAGGGCGGTACGCACGGCCACGAGATCGGTCGGCTCGCAGATCACCTCGAAGCTGTCGCCCAGGTCGTTGACCTCCTCGGCTCCCGCCTCCAGAACCGCGAGCAGGACGTCGTCCTCGCTCAGGCCGTTCTTCTCCAGGATCACCACGCCCTTCCGGGCGAACAGGTAGGCCACCGATCCCGGGTCGGCCATGTTGCCGCCGTTGCGGGTCATCGCGACGCGGACCTCCCCGGCGGCACGATTGCGGTTGTCGGTGAGGCACTCGATCAGCACCGCGACGCCGTTGGGGCCGTAGCCCTCGTAGGTGATGTTCTGCCAGTCCGCGCCGCCGGCCTCTTCACCGCCGCCGCGCTTGCGGGCGCGCTCGATGTTGTCGTTGGGGACCGAGGACTTCTTGGCCTTGGCGATGGCGTCCCACAGCGTCGGGTTGCCGTCCGGGTCACCGCCACCGATACGCGCGGCGACTTCGATGTTCTTGATCAGCTTGGCGAACATCTTGCTGCGCTTGGCGTCGACGACGGCCTTCTTGTGCTTGGTGGTAGCCCATTTGGAATGGCCGCTCATGACCCCTCACCTGTCGCTCGTGCGAATTGATGCGTCGCTGAGTCTACTGCGGGCCACCCGGCGTCTGGAAAAAGCGTCGAGTGCCCCACCTGGCAGACGAAGTGCGAGTGGCGGGCCGCGTGGCGGGGCACTCGCGACAGGGACCTCAGTCCCGCCCGGCAACGATGTCGACGAACAGTTTGTGTACCCGGCGGTCGCCGGTGATCTCCGGATGGAAGGCGGTGGCAAGCACCGCGCCCTGCCGGACGGCGACGATGTGGTCCCCGGCCCGGGCCAGCACCTCCACCTGGGGTCCGACCCGCTCGACCCACGGGGCGCGGATGAACACCGCGTGCGCCGGGCCGTCGAGTCCGCGGAACTCGATGTCGCCCTCAAACGAGTCGACCTGCCTGCCGAAGGCGTTGCGCCGCACGGTCATATCAATGGCACCGAGCGCGGAGGCCTCCCGGCCCGGTTCCCCGGCGTCGATGATCTCACTGGCCAGCAGGATCATCCCCGCGCACGACCCGTAGGCGGGCATGCCGTCGGCCAGCCGACGCCGCAGCGGTTCCAGCAGATCGAACTCACGCAGCAGCAGACTCATGGCGGTGGACTCCCCGCCCGGGATCACCAGCGCGTCGACGGCGTCGAGTTCATTGCGACGGCGCACGGTCGAGACCTCCGCGCCGGCCCCGCGCAGCGCGGCAAGGTGCTCGCGGGTATCACCCTGCAGGGCGAGCACACCGATCGACGGTGCGCTCACTGACGGTTTTCGGCCGACGGCGGGGCATACGTGCGTTCGTAGCGGGTCAGGCCCTCCTGCATGACCGCGGCGACCATCTGTCCGTCGCGGGTGAAGATCTTGCCCTGGGTCAGTGCCCGGCCGCCGCCCGCCGATGGCGAGGATTGGTCGTAGAGCAGCCACTCGTCCGCCCGGAACGGCCGCATGAACCACATCGCGTGGTCCAGGGAAGCGACCATCAGATGCGGGCGTTCCTCGGTGTGGTGGACCTGTGCCGAACCCAACAGGGTCAGGTCGCTCATGTAGGCGAGGGCGCAGAGGTGCAGCAGCGGGTCGTCGGGCAGGCGGTCGCGGTGTCTGAACCACACCTGCTGCTGGGATGCCTTGCCGGGCAGTGTGGTCACCAGTTCGCGCGGAACTCGGCGGATGTCCCACTCGGCGAACTGCGCGATGGGGCCTTCCTCATCGGATTCAAGATCCTCGGGCCGCACGACCGACGGCATTTCGTCCTGATGCTCGATGCCGTCCTGGGGTATCTGGAAGGACGCCCCCATCGAGAAGATGACCTCGCCGCTCTGGACGGCGTTGACCCTCCGGGTGCAGAAGGAACCGCCGTCACGCGGTCTGTCGACGAGATAGATAGCGGGCTTGGTCGCGTCGCCCGGTCGAAGAAAGTAGCCGTGCAGGGAGTGCACCTGGAATTCGGGGCCGACGGTCCGCACGGCCGAAACCAATGCCTGGCCGGCGATGTGACCGCCGAATGTCCTTGACAGGTAACCCGATTCGGGGTTGTAGACGCTACCGCGGTAGATATTGACCTCAAGGTTCTCGAGGTCGAGGATCTCCTCGATGGACATCTAGGTCGGTTTCTTACCAGCCGCGCTGAGCCAGTCGGTGCGGTTCCGGGATGTCGTCGACGTTGATGCCGACCATGGCCTCGCCCAGCCCACGGGAGATCCTCGCCAGCTCATCGGGGTCGTCGTAGAAGGTGGTGGCCTTCACGATCGCCGCGGCGCGCTGTTCGGGATCGCCGGACTTGAAGATCCCGGAGCCGACGAAGACGCCCTCGGCGCCGAGTTGCATCATCATCGCCGCGTCCGCCGGGGTCGCGATGCCACCGGCGGTGAACAGCGTCACCGGCAGCTTGCCTGCGCGGGCCACCTCGACCACCAGGTCGTAGGGCGCCTGCAGGTCCTTGGCGGCGACGAAGAGTTCATCTTCGGACAGCGAGGTCAACCGGCGGATCTCCCCGCCGATGGTCCGCATGTGGGTGGTCGCGTTGGACACGTCACCAGTGCCGGCCTCGCCCTTAGAGCGAATCATCGCCGCGCCCTCGGTGATCCGGCGCAACGCCTCGCCGAGGTTGGTCGCCCCGCAGACGAACGGCACCGTGAAGCGCCACTTGTCGATGTGGTGGGTGTAATCCGCCGGGGTCAGCACCTCGGACTCGTCGACGTAATCCACGCCGAGGCTCTGCAGGATCTGCGCCTCAACGAAATGCCCGATTCGGGCCTTGGCCATCACCGGGATCGTGACCGCGGAGATGATCCCGTCGATCAGGTCCGGGTCGCTCATCCGGGCCACGCCGCCCTGGGCGCGAATATCGGCGGGCACCCGCTCAAGGGCCATCACGGCGACGGCTCCGGCGGCCTCGGCGATGCGCGCCTGCTCGGAGTTGACGACATCCATGATGACGCCGCCCTTGAGCATTTCGGCCATGCCGCGTTTGACTCGCGCGGTCCCGGTCTGGGCGAGGTTGGCCGAGCCGTTGACTCCCGCTGCGCTATCCACTGTTCCGCTCCTCTGATCGGTGCGTTATCAGTCTAGAGTGCGGTTCGCGTCGGCCCATATCGGCTGTTCAGTGAATGGCTCGGGGCTCCGGTGGACGGCCGGCGGAAGCGCCGACCAGCAGGTTGGCCTCCTCGAGCAGATCACCGAGTTGCAGCGGGTACACCCGTTGGCCGGACGCGGCCAACCGTGCAATGGCCGTCGCGTCGCACCAGCGGTGACCGTGGATGTAGCGCAACTCCAGCGCGGTGCGACCGGCGGACGACGGCTCGAAGCGGGCGGTGCGGTGCACGAAGTACAACTCCTCACTGGCCATCACCGCCCCGTTGAAGTGGATCTCGGACTCGCGGCGCCACAGCGGCCCGAGCACTGCCCCGGGGTCGACCTCGAGTCCGGTCTCCTCGGCGAGTTCGCGCACGGCTGCGTGTGCCAACGCTTCCCCCGGCTGCACCTGCCCACCGACGGTGAACCACCACCGCGGGGCGGTGCCGTCGGTGATCGCCGGATCCGAGCCGCAGAACAGCAGGACGGCGCCGTCGCCGTCGAGCAGAACCACACGCGCCGAGGTGCGCATCTAGTAGATCGACACCCGCCTGGGGGGCCGCGCGTCGGCGAACGACGCCGGTGCGGCTATCGGGAACAGTCGGTCCAACCGGAAGCTGACGGCGACGACGAGCGAACCTTTGTGGCCGGTGATGGACTCCGGTGCGCCGGCGTCGACGGTCATGGCGACATCGAGCAAGGTGGGCTGGTCTGGCTGGCCGGCTCCTGTCACCGCGAAACGGTCGAGGATGAATCGACTTTCCCCGGCCAGGTTCTGCCGTATCGCCCCGAGTGTGTCGGCAGCGGGAAGCGTCGCCCTCATCGCGTAGAGATCGCCGGTAGCAGGGGGCAGGACATAGCCGGCAGCGGCCGCTGGGGCCGGGCCGAATACGACGATGGGCTTGCCTCCCGTGACCAGCCGGATGACCGCCGCAACAAGTGCAAGCTGAATCGTCGCGGTGGCTCCGACGATCTGGCCGACGAGGTTGCCGAAAAGGTTGTCACCGAAGAGCGAACCGATGCCCTGCCCCGCGGCGAACCCGATGGCGGTTTGAAGATTGGCGTCGCTGAGGACGGATCCGATCAGGGCATTGGCGACCTGGTTGAGCGGCATGCCCGCGACGACGTTCTCAGCGGCGCCGCTGACGAGGTCCCAGACGCTTGGGTTGGCGAGCAGGGAGCTCACCGTGGCTTTGGTCAGCTGGCCGGCCAACGCGTTGACGAACCCGATGTTGATTCCGAGTTGCTGGATCAGGTCGACCACCACGATCGAGGCGGCTTCGCCGAGGGCCGAGCGTGAATCCGATTGGCCAAGAACCGAACTCAGCAGGCTGCGGATCGTGCCGCCGACTGCAGCCGTGAAGGCCCTGTCGGCCTGCAGCGTCCCGAGCGCATTCGCCACAGCGTCTGTCAGGCTGTCGCCGGCGAATACGGCGACGGCGATTTGTTGGACGGCCCCCGCGAGGGCGCCCCCGACGCCGGGCTGGCTCACGAGTCCGGGGATAGCGGCGCCGAGGGCTGCGGCCAGATTGGCAACCACCTGCGCGTTGGCCAGCAAGCTCGTGGCCGCGGCACCCAACGGTGCTCCGAGAAGGTTGCCCAGCGCAGCCCGGGCCGCCGGGTCAGCCGCCACGTCAGAGATCAGCGCAGCAACCGCGGATCCGACCGCTCGAAGAACGCCCGCATCGGCCAGAAGCGCCTGGGTCGCTGTCGAAGCGGTCACTCCGACCGCGTCCTGAAATGCGGTGTTGGACTGCAGCCCGGCCAGCACCTGCGCCAGGACCGTCTGCAGATCCTGGCCGGCTACGACCGCGGTCGCGAGTTGCCCGGCCGCGCCACTGATCGCGGCCTCGATCCCGGGCTGAGCCAACAGCGTTGATACCGCGGTCTGAACCACCGACGCCAGCCCCGAGGTCACCGCCGGATCCGCCAACAATCCGACCACCGCATCGGCGATACCGGCACCGATCACCGGCGCCGCCGCCGAATCCCCGAGGAACCCGGCCACCAGGGTCGCGATCTGGTCGCGGGCCAGATCCTGCAC
>CAISDL010000029.1 GCA_903884065.1 uncultured Actinomycetes bacterium
GCCGCGCATCAACTGGTCGAGGCTGTGTTCGGCGAGCTTGAGGGAGTAGAAGGCCGACCGCGGGAACTGCCGGTCGAGCAGCATGAACTCGACGACCCGGTTGGCGTCGAGAACCCCGCGGTGGGTGCGCAGGTAGGTGTCGTGGGCGCCGGCGGCCCGCAGCACACTCACCCACGTCGGTGAGGACAGGCTGTCCCCGACCCGGGACAGCAGCAGACGCATCGTCATATCGACCCGTTCCAACGCCCGCCCGAGGAGCAGGAACCGGTAGCCGTCGTCGCGGGACAGCGTGGAGTCGGCCAGCCCGGCGAACATCGCCGCCCGGCCCTCGACGAAGGTGAAGAACTCGTGCGGCCCGAGTCGGCGTGCGGCCCGCTCCCGTTCGGGAAGCGCGTTGTAGGTGGTGTTGAGGCACTCCCACATGTCTCCGGAGATGACCTCGCGCGCCGAGCGGGCGTTCTCCCGGGCGGCGCTGATCGCGTCGACGATCGAGCAGCCCTGGGGCAGATCGCGGCTGAACGCCACCAGGTGGGTCAGCGCCCACATGTCCAGCCTGGTCTTGGGCGGTTCGATGCCGAGGACCTCCAGCAGAATCCGCGAGGCGTGGTCGGGGTCGACGCTGGAGTCCTCCAGCAGCTGATGGACCGTCACGTCCAGGATTCGGGCGGTGTCGTCGGCGCGTTCGACGTAGCGGCCGATCCAGTACAGCGCTTCGGCGTTGCGAGCCAGCATCACTCCACCCCACTCTGTTGCTGCTGTTGTTGCTGCTGATGTCCGGATGTGGCCTGCTGCTGAACCGGTTTCATCTCGGCGGCGGCGGCGGACCTCGGCAGCGTGCGCACCACCTGGGTGGCGGCCAGTTCACGGGTGGCCGCCGACGCACGGGATGCCAGCACCCAGGTGTCCTTGGAACCGCCGCCCTGACTGGAGTTCACCACCAGCGAGCCCTCGGTGAGGGCGACCCGGGTCAGCCCGCCGGGCAGCACCCAGACCTTCTCGCCGTCGTTGACCGCGAACGGCCGCAGATCGACATGGCGGGGCACCAGCGTGTCGCCCACTTTCGTCGGAACCGTGGACAGCTGCACCACCGGCTGGGCGATCCAACCCCGGGGGTCGCCCTGGATCTTGCGGCGCACCGCCGCCAATTCCTTCTCCGTGGCGTAGGGCCCGAACACGATCCCGTAGCCGCCCGAGCCCTCGACCGGTTTGATGACCAGTTCGTCGATGCGATCGAGAACCTCTTCGCGTTCTTCGTCGAGCCAGCAGCGCAGGGTGTCGACGTTGCCCAGCAGCGGCTTCTCGCCGAGGTAGTACTCGATAATGGTGGGCACATAGGTGTAGACCAGCTTGTCGTCGCCGACGCCGTTGCCGACCGCGCTGGAGATCACCACGTTGCCGGCCCGGGCCGCGTTGAGCACGCCGGCCACCCCCAGCACCGAGTCCGGCCGGAACTGCATGGGGTCGAGGTATTCGTCGTCAATGCGCCGGTAGATGACGTCGACCTGGCGGTCTCCCTCGGTGGTGCGCATGTAGACGATGTTGTCGCGGCAGAACAGGTCCGGGCCCTCGACCAGTTCGACGCCCATCTGCCGGGCCAGCAGCGAATGCTCGAAGTAGGCGGAGTTGAACGGCCCAGGGGTCAGCACCACCACAGTCGGGTCGGACTCGTTGGTGGCCGCGGCGTTGCGCAGGGCGCGCAGCAGATGTGAGGGATAGTCGTCCACCGAGCGCACCCGATGGGTGCCGAACAGGTTCGGGAACACCCGGGTCATCACCCGGCGGTTCTCCATCACGTAGGAGACCCCGGACGGGGACCGCAGATTGTCTTCCAGCACGCGGAAGGTGCCCTGGGCGTCACGGACGATGTCGATGCCGGCGACGTGGATGCGCACCCCGTTGGGCGGGTCGATGCCCACCGCCTCGCGGTGGAAGTGCTCACACGAGGTGATCAGCCGGCGCGGGATGACTCCGTCGCGCAGGATCTCCTGATCGCCGTAGATGTCGTCGAGGAACCGCTCCAGCGCCACGACCCGCTGGGCGATGCCGCTCTCCAGCTTCGCCCACTCGGCGGCCGAGATGACCCGCGGAACCAGATCAAGGGGGAAGGGACGCTCCTCCTGCCCGGACAGCGCGAACGTGATGCCCTGGTCGACGAAGGCACGCCCCAGCGCCTCGGCGCGGGCACTCAGTTCCTCGGGACCGGTGGGGCCGAGTTCGGCGTAGATGCCCTTGTAGGGGGCCCGCACGCTGCCCCGTCGGTCGAACATCTCGTCGAACGCGGCGGCATACGGGCCGAGATCGCGGTAGCCGCCGAAGATGCGGTGATCGCCGGAGTCGGCGGACTGCGGGGCGGCCTGGCCTGCCTCAACCCGCGGGGTGCGAAGGGTCACGCGTCACATATTCCACGACGTCGGCTGTTTTCGCAGGCTGAGTGGCTCGACTTTGAGAGTCGGCCCGCAATGCTGGTATTCTCGCAGGACGCCGCGAGGGCTCAGGTCCCAGGCAGAGTCCCGGCGAAACGACAACCCAGCTTTTGTGAAGGAACTAACGCGTGGCCAACATCAAGTCGCAGAAGAAGCGCAACCTCACCAACGAGCGCCGCAGGCTGCGGAACAAGTCGGTGAAGTCCTCGCTGCACACCGCCATCCGTGCATTCCGCGGCGCCGCAGCCGAGGGCGACAAGGACAAGGCCGGCGAACTGCTCGCCGCGACCAGCCGCAAGCTGGACAAGGCCGCCACCAAAGGCGTGATCCACAAGAACCAGGCCGCCAACAAGAAGTCGGCGCTGGCTCAGGCCTTCAACAAGATCTGATCGTGCCCGGGCACGTCCGGCGCGGTCAGCGACCGGCAGCCAGTTCTGCCACTGTGCGCACCGCATCCTCCAACGCGTAGTCGGCGTCGGCCGCTGCCCCTTTGACGTCGGCGTTGAGCGCCGCCACCAGCCTGATCGCGGTCGCCACCGTGTCGCGTGACCACCGGCGGGCCTGTTTCTGGGCCTTCTGCACCTTCCAGCCGGGCATCCCGACCTCCGAGGCCAGTCGGTAGGGATCTCCGGACAGCGGTCCGATCCGCGCGATGGCATGGACCGCCTCGGCCAACGCGTCGGCCACCAGGACGTGCGCCACCCCCCGGGCCATCGCCCAGCGCAGCGCCTCGGCGCTGCCCGCGACGTCGCCCTCGACCGCCTTGTCCGCGATATCGAAGCCGGTGACCTCGGCGTTGCCGCTGTGGTACCGGCGCACGGCGGCGGCATTCACCTGGCCGCCGGTGTCGGCGACCAGTTGGGAGCATGCCGCCGCCAGCTCCCGGATGTCTGAGCCGACCGTTTCCAGCAGGGCCGCGATCGTGTCGTCATCCACTTTGGTCTTGTGCGCGCGGAACTCGGCCCTGACGAATTGGGCGCGCTCGGCGGCCTTGGCGATGGGGGCGCACACGTGGGTTTGCGCGCCAAGGTCGCGGAGCTGGCCCGCGAGGGCCTTGGCCCGCCCGCCGCCGGTGTGCGCCACCACCAGCACGGTGCCGGGCGGCAGGTCCGCGGCTGCCGATGCAATCAACGCGACGGCGTCCTTGCCGGCCTCGTCGGCGGACTCCAGGATCACGACCCGTTCATCGGCGAACAACGACGGGCTGAGCAGTTCGGCAAGTTCGTTCGTCGACACTTCCCCGGCCTGCAGCCGGTTTACCGGTACGTCGTCGTTGCCGGCTGAGTCGCGGGCCACTTGCAGAATGGCGGTGACCGCGCGCTCGGCCAGCAGTTCCTCGAGCCGATGTGTCCGCTTCCCACTGACCGTGACCTCGCCACCGAGAACAAGATGCAATCCCGCCGTCGCACTCACCCCCCGATGGTGTCACGCGGGGCTGACGAGAGCCGACACCGACCACGCGGCCAGACACAGCGCCGCGGCAGCGGCACCGAGCCGGAACCACCGCCTCCGCCACAGCACCACCGTCGCCGCGGTGCCGACACCCACTGTGGCGAACCCGGCCCAGCCCGATGGCACCGCCACCGCCGCGCCGGGCAATCGGCCAGCGGCGTGTGCCACCTGCGCCAGCCACCACACTTCCGGCCCGGTGAATCGGATCAGCAGGCCGGCGATCGGCGACCAGAGGCACACCAGCGCGGCCGCCGCGGTCCCGAGCACGGTGATCGGCGGAATCACCACGGCCACCAGAAGATTGGCGAGCACCGACACCAGGCTGAACTGACCCGAGATCGCCGCGATCAGCGGGGCGGTGACCAGATGTGCCGCCAGGGCGACACACAGCGCGTCGGCGAGCGCCTTCGGCCATCCCCTGCCGACCAGCCGTGCCGACCACACCGGCGCGAGCACGACCAGACCCGCGGTGGCCGCCACCGACAACGCGAAGCCGAGGTCGACGGCCAGTTGCGGCGCCAGAACCAGCACCGCGATGACGGTGGCCGCCAGCACCGGAACGGCCTGCCGCCGCCGCCCGGACAGCACCGCCACGAGCCCGATCGCCGCCATGATCGCTGCGCGCAACACGCTGGCGCTGGGCTCGACCACCACCACGAACACCACCAGGGCCAGCGCGGCGAGGGCGACCGCGGCCCGCGGCCCGACGAGATGCGCCGCCAGCAGCACCGCCGCGCAGACGATGGTGACGTTGGCGCCCGACACCGCCGTCAGATGAGTCAGCCCGGCGGTGCGGAACTCCGCGGTGGTTGCGGCCGGAACCGCGGCGGTGTCGCCGAGAACCAGGCCCGGAAGCAGGGCGGCCTGATCGGCGGGCAGTACCTCGCGGGCGGTGGCGGCGAAGCGGTCCCGGACCGCCCGGGCTGCCCGCTGCAGAGTCGGGGGCCGGCCGAGGGCCGGGCGGCCGATGGCGGTGAGGACCGCGACGGTGAGGTCGTGCCGGGTCGGCCGGGAGATCCTGGCCCGGAATCGGGCCGGCTGGCCGGCACCGAGTTGGCCGAAGTCGACGGCGGGGGCGAAAACCGTCACCGCTCCGTCGCTTTCGGCATCTCCCAGCCGGTTCAGGGCCGCACGGAACATGACCCGTGCCGGCCCTGCCCGGCGAGGGCTCTCCGCGGGGGTGACCGTCACCCATGCCGCGGTGCCGAACCGGCGCGCCAGTTCGTGGGTGTGAACAGCATCGCTGCGCAGCGCGGCGGAGACACCGAAGCCGGCGCCGACCATCGCCGCACCGAGCACTCCGGCAGCGGTGGCACGCAGGACCGTACGCCGCCGGGTACGGGCGAGGATCCACCAGGCGGCACCGACGCCTGCGCTCAGCGCGGCCAACCACAGCCCCAGGCCCCAGGTCAGGGCGGCGGCGGTCACCGCCCAGGCGGTGAGAGCGGCCGGTACGAGCCGTACATCGAGACCGGGGTTCGACGGTGGCGTCACACCCGCACCAACGGCCGTAATCTCTCCAGGCGGGCGGGGCCGATGCCGTCCACCTCGCCGAGTTGGTCCACGCTGGTGAATCGGCCGTTGGCCGAACGCCAGGCGACGATCGCGGCCGCGGTGACCGGCCCCACACCGGGCAGCGCATCGAGTTCATCCGCGGATGCGATATTGAGGTCAACGGGCCCAACGGGTTTCGCGGGCGTTCCAGGTTGCGCCGACTGGGAGGCCGGACCTCCCGTGGAACTGCCCAGCGCCGCCCGCTGTCCCGCCGGGGTCGCGATGCCGACGACGATCTGCTCGCCGTCGGCGACATGACGAGCGAGGTTGAGCCCGAGGGTGTCGGCACCGTGCAGGGCTCCGCCCGCAGCCGAGACCGCATCGGCCACCCGGGCGTCGGGCGTCACGGTGACCAGCCCGGGCTGCTGGACGAGACCGACGACACTGACGACCACCGGCTGTCCGGCCGGCGGTGCCGCCGATGGCCGGGTCGGGGATTCGGTACCCGACACCGAACGGGACACGGTCTCCACCGGCGGCAGGTTGGCCGACGAGACCGGCGCCGGACGCTGGCGGATCAGGGTGAACACCGTGATCAGAACGGCCAGTGCGGCGATCACCGCCAAGGCGACGCCGCCGGCGCGCCCGGGGTCGGCACGGATCGCGGCCAGCCAGGCCTGTCCCCGCGCCGGCCGTCCGTCGGGAACCCAACTGGGTACCGCCGCCTCGACATCGTCGTCGCCGTCGTCGGGGTCCGAGCCGTCGGCGGGGTCGGTGATCGACCCGGGTCGGGCGCCCAGGCGGCGGTGGAGAGTGGCCAGTGGCTGCTCGGTCGGCATGTCGCGGACGTTAGGCGCCGATGCCGTCTCGGCGACCCTGTGACCGGCCCCGCACCGCGCGCTCTGTGGACGAATCCGAGACTGTGGAGGCAGCAGGTGTCCATACTGCACGCAACGAACGCCACCACCCCGGGAGAGATATGACCGACATCAACGACCGGCCGATCCGCGTGATCCAGTGGACCACCGGAAACATCGGCCGGCGCTCGCTGCACGCCATCATCGGCCGCCCGGACATGGAATTGGTGGGCGTCTACGCACATGGCTCCGACAAGGTGGGTATCGACGCCGCCGAACTGGCCGGGTGGAACGAGCCGACCGGCATCACCGCCACCGACGACATCGACGCACTGCTGGCAACCAACGCCGACGCATGCTGCTACAACCCGCTGTGGCCGAGCATCGACGAGCTGGAACGGCTGCTGGAAGCCGGGGTCAACGTCTGCACCTCGGCCGCCTGGATCACCGGCGGGAAACAGAGCCCGGCCGACCGGGAGCGAATCCGAAACGCTTGTGAGCGGGGCAATTCCACCATCTTCGGCAGCGGCGCGCACCCCGGGATGACCAACATGGTGGGTATGGTGCTGTCCGGCTCGTGCGAACGCGTCGACGAGATCCGGATCACCGAGTCGGTGGACTGCTCGACCTACGAGTCGGCCGGGACCCAGACGGCGATGGGGTTCTCCTGCGATCCGGAGACCCCGGGGCTCGCCGAGAGTGTGGCCGAGGAGAGCGCGGTCTTCGCCGAGTCGGCGGCGATGATGGCCGACGCGATCGGCGCGAAGCTGGACCGGATGACCTTCGACGTCACGTTCACCCCGGCGACCGGCGACTCCGACCTGGGCTTCATGACGATCCCCGAGGGCACCGTCGCCGGGGTGTACGGATATCACCGCGGCTGGGTGGGTGACCGCAACGTGGTCAGCGTCGGCTTCAACTGGACCATGGGCAGCCACGTGGTGCCGCCCAAGCCGTTGGAACACGGACACGTCATCCAGGTGTTCGGCGTGCCCAACATGCGGACCGTGCTGCATTGCCTGCCGCCGAAGGACTGGAATGAACCGGGCTTCATGGGGCTGGGCATGATCTACACCGCCATGCCGGTGACCAATGCGGTGCCCGCCGTGGTGGCCGCGCCACCGGGGATCGTGACGCTGAAGGACTTGCCGCCGGTCACCGGCCGGTTTCACACCTAAGCCTCCTTCCACACCTAAGCCTCCAGCGCCACCACCACCCCCACCGCTCCCGGTCCGAGGTGCACGCCGAGCACCGGTCCCAGATCGGTGACGACAGGCTGCCCGCAACCCGGCAACGCACCGGCCAGTGTCGCCGCCAGATCGGCTGCCCCCGCGGGGTTGTCGACATGCTGGACCGCCAGCGCCGCCCGGCCCTCCCCCACCACCTCGAGGACCTGCTCAACCATGGCCGCGACCGCCTTTGAGGTGGTACGCACCCGCTGAGCGAGCACCAGTTTGCCGTCCTCGATCCGCAGCAGCGGCTTGACCGCCAGCGCCGTGCCCAGCCAGGAGGCCGCCGCCCCGATCCGGCCGCTGCGGCGCAGATTGTCCAGACGCTGCACCACTATGTAGGCACTCACCCGTGCGGCGGCCGATTCCGCTTGTGCGGCAACCTCATCCAGCTCCGCTCCGGCGCGGGCCACCCGAGCGGCGGCCAGCGCGGCGAACCCGGTACCCATCCCCGCCGACCTGGAGTCGACCACCCGCACCGCGCCGTCGAATTCCGCGGCGGCGTGCTGGGCCGCTCCCAGGGTGCTCGACAGCGCCGTGGACAGGTGAACGGCGACGACGCCGTCCCCGTGGCTGTCGTCGACCGCGGTGCGGTAGGCGCGGGCCAGTTCGGCCGGACTGGCCCCGGCGGTACTGACCTGCGGGCGCTGATAGAGGTCGGCCGGCATCTCGTCGATACCGTCGCGCAGATCGTCGCCGCCGACGAGGACGTGCAGCGGTACGACGCGGATGTCCCACCGGCCGAGAAGGTCCGCGGGCAACCGGGCGGAGGAATCCGTCACGACGACGACGGGCACTGATCAGGCCTTGTCGTCCTGAAGTACACCGGCCTCAGCCAGTGCTGTGATCATCAGTTCCGCGACCGCCCGGTGGGCCTCGAAGTTCCAGTGGATGCCGTCGGGATTTCCACGGCCACCGAGAACGTGCTCGGCCACCGCCTCCTTGAGGTCCACCAGTGGAATGTGATGATCGGCCGCCCAGTCGGTGATCGCGGCGACGGTGCCGGAGCGTCCGTGATGCGCCTTGCCATAGCTGTCGGCAACATGCACCGACGGGAGGCAGGCCACGATGGGAATCCCGGGACGGTTGAAATCGATTGCCCCGCGAGTCATTTCGAGGTACTCGACGGTGAGCTTCGGAGGCAGCGCAGATCGCGCCACCGGGGACAGCCGAGGCTGCAGCCAGCCGTATCCGTCACGCACCCAGCGCCGTGCCGGTGCGGGGCGGACATAGCGGATCATCTCCCGCAATGCGGTGGGCAGCGGAGACGGCAGTGAGTCCATGCCACTGGTCGCGAAGATCACCGCGCCGGCTCGCGGCAGTGCCGCCCAGGCCCGCGGGTCCTGGGTGGCCGCCCACCACACGTCGCGGCACGTCCAGCCGATCCGACCGACCAACTCAAGATCCCAATCCAGTTCAGCGGCAACGATATTGGGCCAGATTCGCGGATCGTCGGCGGGCAGACCGCCCTGCGGTCCGTAGTAGGACAGCGAGTCGCAGAAGACCAGGAGGGCTTTCCTCCCGACGGGGGGCCCCTCCGGTGCCTCAGAGGACGTCATTGGCGACCTGGGCCGAGGCATTCCACACGTCCAGCCGCCAGCGCAGGTCGGCGAACGCCGCGTCCGCGGGCCCGTGGCCGGACAGCTGCGCCCAGCTGGCATTGCCCATCCCGCCCAGCACCGGCCAACTGCCGACCGGCAGGTCCAGCAGCGCTGCGGTCAGCGCGGCGATCAGTCCGCCGTGGGCCACCAGGACCACCGGCCGATCAGGGTCTTCGCATCCCCACTGCGGCTCTGCGGCAATGAGTTCGGCGACCAGCGGCAGGCTGCGGTCGGCGACGTCGATGCGACTCTCCCCGCCGTGCGGGGCCCAGGTCGCGTCGTCGCGCCAGGCCAGCCGCGCCCCGGGCGATACCGCGTCGACCTCGGCATGCGTCATTCCCTGCCAGTCGCCGAGGCGGGTCTCCCGCAGCCGGGTATCGACGGTCACCGGCAGCGCGCTGTGCGCCCCGAGTGTGAGCGCCGTGTCGTGGGCGCGTCGGAGATCCGAGGACACGATGAGCAACGGTTGCCGCTTGGCCAGCACCTCGGCGGCTGCCACGGCCTGGGCGCGGCCGAGGTCGCTGAGGTCGGTGTCGAGTTGGCCCTGCATGCGACTGCCGGCGTTGAACTCGGTCTGCCCGTGGCGCAGCATGACCAGCCGACGAATCCTCACGACGGCTCCGCCCGTAGACCCGCCTCCGACTCCGCCCCAGGATCGGCCTCTACCTCCACCTCGTCGAGGTCGACGTGCACCAGGGGGCAGTCCCGCCACAGCCGGTCCAAGGCATAGAAGTTGCGCTCGTCGGTGTGCTGGATGTGCACGACGATGTCGACGAAATCCAGTAGCACCCAACGGCCCTCGCGGGTGCCCTCCCGGCGGGCCGGCTTGTATCCGGCCAGACGCATCTTCTCTTCGACCTCGTCGACGATGGCGTTGACTTGACGCTCGTTGGACGCCGAGGCGACTACGAACAGGTCGGTGATGACCAACTGGGCCGAGACGTCGATGACGACGATGTCCTGGGCCAGTTTGGCGGCGGCTGCGCGGGCTGCGACTCCCGCCATCTGGATCGCTTCGGCGGTGGCGCTCATACGGTGACCTCCATGGTCGCGGGGCGGCTCCGGTAGAGGCCGCGTTTGGCGACGTACTGGACCACGCCGTCGGGAACCAGGTACCAGATGGGCCGCCCTTTGCGGGCCCGGGTCCGGCAGTCTGTGGAGGAGATCGCCAGCGCCGGCACCTCCATCAGGTGCAGTGCGTCGTCGGGCAGTCGGTCGATGGCCTCGGTGATGTGGGAGTCGGTGAGCTCGTAGCCTGGGCGGCTGACGCCGATGAAGGTGGCCAGGGTGAACAGCTCCTCCCAGCCCTGCCAGGTCAGGATCGAGGACAGCGCGTCGGCCCCGGTGATGAAGTACAGCTGCGCGCCGGGGTGAAGTTCGGCCAGATCCCGCAGGGTGTCGGTGGTGTAGGTCGGCCCGACCCGGTCGATGTCCACCCGGCTCACCGAGAACCGCGGATTGGAGGCGGTCGCGATGACGGTCATCAGGTAGCGGTCCTCGGGAGCGGTGACGTCGCGCTCCTTCTGCCATGGCTGGCCGGTGGGCACGAAGATCACCTCGTCCAGCCCGAAGTAGTCGGCGACTTCGCTGGCGGCCACGAGGTGACCGTTGTGGATGGGATCGAACGTCCCACCCATCACGCCGAGCCTGCGAGGAGAAGCCACGGTGTGTGAGCTTACGGTCTACACCGGTAGCAGCTGGTCGATGACCGCGGCCAGCTGCTTGGCCGACCGGCACTCGTGCATGGTGATGATGTCTTCGTAGCGCGGCACGGCCGAGTCGCCGCTGCCCCACAGATGTCTGGGCTCGGGGTTGAGCCAGTGTGCGTGCCGGCTGGCGGTCACCATGTGTGACAGCACGTCGGCGGCCGGGTTCCGGTAATTGGTGCGGCCGTCGCCGAGAATCAGCAGCGAACTGCGCGGGGACAGCACGCCGGGGAAGCTCTCGCTGAACGACACGAACGCATTGCCGTAGTCCGAGTGCCCGTCGCGGGTGAAGACCTTGGCCTCGCGGGTGATCCGCTGGATCACGATCGCCAGATCGGCGTCCGCGCCGAACATGTGGGTCACCTCGTCGGTGGTGTCGATGAAGGCGAAAACCCGAACGCGCGAGAACTGCTGGCGCAGCGCGTTCACCAGCAGCAGGGTGAAGTGACTGAATCCGGCCACCGAGCCCGACATGTCGCACAGCACAACCAGTTCCGGCCGGGCCGGCCGGGGCTTGCGCAGCACCACGTCGATCGGCACGCCACCGGTCGACATCGACTTGCGCAAAGTCTTGCGCAGGTCGATCGAACCGGCCCGGGAACGTCGCCGCCGCGCGGCCAGCCGGGCGGCCAGCACCCGGGCCAGCGGTGCCACCACCCGTCGCATCTGTCGCAGCTGGTCACCGGAGGCGCGCAGGAACTCGACGTTCTCGGCCAACTGCGGGATGCCGTACATCTGGACGTGCTCGCGCCCGAGTTGCTCGGCGGTACGCCGCTTGGTCTCGCCTTCGACCATCTGGCGCAGCTGGGCGATCTTCTGTGCGGCAACGGATTTGGCGATCTGTTCCTGAGTGGGCGACGGGTCGTCGCCGTGCGGGGCCAACAGGCCGGCCAGTAGGCGGCCCTGCAACTGGCCCAGATCCATCGCCTTGAGCGCCTGATACGACGAGTACGACGGGCCGCGACTGGAGGTGTAGCGGCCGTGCGCCTCGACGATCCGGGCGATCAGCGCGACCAGGCGGTCGTCGAGGTCGCCGATGTCGGGGTTGTCGGTGAGCAGGTCCAGCAGCATCTGCTGCATGGCCTCGACATCCTGCGGGTCGGGGCCGTCGGACCCGTCGTCCGAATCGTCCTCCAGCACGGTGCGGCCGCCGAGTGCGGCCGGCCACCACAGGTCGAACAGCGCGTCGTAGGTCTGTCGGTGGTCGGCACGGCGCAGCACCGCACAGGCCAGCCCTTCGCGCACTTCCTCCCGGTCGGTCAGGTCCAGCACGCTCAGCACCTGACCGGCGTCGACGGTCTCCGAGGGACCCACGGAAATGCCCTGCGCGCGCAGCGCTTCGACGAAGCCGACGAGATGGCCGGGCAGCCCGTGCGGGGCCAGCGGTTGCGGGGGGCGGGGTCGGCGGGCCATCTCTTCTCGCCTAGTTCAGCCGCAGTTCGCCGGCAGCGCGCTGCTGGTCGGACTGGTGTTTGAGGATCACTCCCAGAGTGGCGGCGATGGTCGCATCGTCGATGGTGTCCATCCCCAGTGCCAGCAGCGTGCGGCCCCAGTCGATGGTCTCGGCCACCGACGGCGCCTTCTTGAGTTGCATCGCGCGCAGCACGCCGATGATGCGCACCAGTTCCTCGGCGAGACGCTCGGGCAGTTCGGGAACCCGGGACAGCAGGATGCGCCGCTCCAGGTCAGGATCGGGAAAGTCGATGTGCAGGAACAGACACCGGCGTTTGAGCGCCTCGGACAACTCGCGGGTGGCATTGGAGGTCAGCACCACGAACGGTTTGCGGGTGGCGGTGATGGTGCCCAGTTCGGGGACGGTGACGGCGAAGTCGCTGAGCACCTCCAGCAGCAGACCCTCGATCTCGATGTCGGCCTTGTCGGTCTCGTCGATCAACAGCACCGTGGGCCCGGTGCGCCGGATGGCGGTCAGCAGCGGCCGGGACAGCAGGAACTCCTCGCTGAACACGTCGTCCTTGGTGCGCTCCCAGTCGTGGTCGGTGCCGGTGGCGGACTGGATGCGCAGGATCTGCTTGGCGTGGTTCCACTCATACAGCGCGCGGGCCTCGTCGACGCCCTCGTAGCACTGCAGTCGCACCAGTTCCGAGCCGGTGGCCTGGGAGACGGCGCGGGCCAGTTCGGTCTTACCGACACCGGCGGGTCCTTCGACGAGCAGCGGCTTGCCGAGGCGGTCGGCCAGGAACACCGCGGTGGCCGTTGCCGTGTCGGGCAGGTAGCCGGTCCCGGTGAGCTTGGCCTTGACGTCGTCGATGTCGGCGAACAGCGGCGCGGGACGAGCGGGGGTGGTGGTCACGATGGTCTCCAGTCGTCAGGCGGGCCGGATGTGGCCGTCGCCGAATACGATCCACTTGGTCGAGGTCAGTTCGGGCAGGCCCATGGGTCCGCGGGCGTGCAGTTTCTGGGTGGAGATGCCGATCTCGGCGCCGAAGCCGAATTGCTCGCCGTCGGTGAAGGCGGTCGAGGCGTTGACCATGACGGCGGCGGCGTCGACGAGTTCGGTGAACCGTTGCGCCGCGGCCAGATCGGTGGTGACGATCGCCTCGGTGTGCCCGGTTCCGTAGGTGTTGATGTGGTCGATGGCGGCGTCGAGGCCGTCGACGACGGCAAGTGCGATGTCCAGCGAGAGGAACTCGGCACGCAGTTCCTCTTCGGTCGGGTTGGCGTGGACGGTGACACCGGCCTGCTCCAACGCGGCCACCAACCGGGGCACCGCGACATCGGCGACGGCGGAGTCCACCAGAAGGGTCTCGGCGGTGTTGCAGACGCTGGGCCGACGGGTCTTGGCGTTCAGCACGATTCGTTCGGCCACCTCGAGGTCGGCGCTGCGGTGCACGTAGACGTGGCAGTTGCCGACACCGGTCTCGATCGTCGGCACGCGGGCATCCCGCACCACCGCCGCGATCAGGCCGGCGCCGCCACGCGGGATCACCACGTCGACCAGTCCGCGGGCCTGGATCAGGTGGGTGACACTGGAGCGGTCGCCGCTGGGCAGCAACTGCACGGCGTCCTCCGGCAGACCCTCGCCGCACAGCGCCCCGCGCAATACTCTCACCAGTTCGGCATTGGAGTTCGCGGCCGACGAACTGCCTCGCAGCAGAACGGCATTCCCGGACTTGCACGTGAGGCCGAATGCGTCGACGGTGACATTGGGCCGGCCCTCGTAGACCATGCCGACCACACCCAATGGCACCCGCTGCTGGCGCACCTGTAGCCCATTGGGCATGGTCCGTCCGCGCAGCACCTCACCCACCGGGTCGGGTAGCCCCGCCACCTGACGCAGACCCGCGGCGATGCCGTCGACCCGGTGCGGGTTGAGCGCCAGTCGGTCCAGCATCGCCTCGGGGGTGCCCGCAACGCGGGCGGTCTCGAGATCCTCGGCGTTGGCGGCCAGGATCTGGTGAGTGTGGGCCAGGACCGCGTCGGCGGCGGCGTGCAGTGCGCGGTCCTTGACCGCGGTGGTGAGCGTTCCCAGCGTCCGGGCGGCGACCCGGGCCCGGCGGGCGGCGGAGTGCACGGTTTCGCGCACGTCAGGGGCCGCCTCGGTGTGCAGACTCATCTGACCAGGGTATCGGTTCCCGACCAACCGGGAGGTTGGGGTGTCCGGTTCACCGTTGGCTCACTTCCGGGTTCGCAGCCGCGGAAGCCAGTAGCGCACGGTGCGGGAGTACTCCTCGAACGCCGAGCCGTAGATTCGCCGGAACCGCGCCTCCTTGAACCGCGGCGCGATCAGGCAGTACGCCGTGAGAGTCAGCGCGACGACCAGTTGATCGGGGCTCCAGACGGGGACGGTCCACAGGGTCAGGGTGAAGGCGACATAGATCGGTTGGCGCGTGAACCGGAACAGTCCCGTCACGGGCATCGGCGGATAGACCGGCTTGCGGCCGCGCAGTAGTGCGAACCACCCAAGGCTGCCGGTCTGCACGGACAGCCCGGCGTTGACCATCGACACACCGAGCAACAGCCAGGACACCGCATAGAGCACGAGCACGACGACCCGTACCGGCCCACTGGCCTGCCACCAGATCGTTCCTGAGGGTGACCAGAACGCGAAGAGCACGAAAACCTGCAACGCGGCGATCGTGGCGTAGGTCGTCGTCGACAGAGTCACCCCAGTGCCCGCCGGCGCCATCCGGGCCAGCAACGACCGGCCGCGCGCGGTGAGGAGCAGCGAATGCACGACGGGGAACTGAACCAGCAACGCCGCGTTGGCGATCCAGCTCCACGGCGCCGTCAGAGTCCCCATCGACCGGGTCATCCCGAACAGCATTGCCAGAATCATTGTCAGAACGCCCAACAGGAAACAGAGATGACAGACCACGCCGTACACCAGTGCGAGGCCTCTGCGCACCGCTACCGAAGGAGCAGGGCGGGGCCCGGGAACACTCTGGGGCGCCGAATCTACTGACACCGAACCTCCACACCGCACCCCGGCTGTCCACCGGGCACTTCCCGTAGCGTATCCGTGTGGGACTTCGAAGCCGGCTACCGATCTTGCGGTGGTCGCTACTGCGCGCCGGCCTCGGCATCCGGAAGTTCAATGTGACGGGCCAGGTGGGCGACGGCCGGGAGTCGGCCGCGGCCGATTATGTGGTGGCCCACGCCCGCCCCGGGGACATCGACGATGCACTGGCCGCCGTCGACCGTTACTCCTATGACAAGTCGTTCCTGGTCAACGTCGGTGACGAGAAGGGAAAGCTGCTCGATGCGGCGGTCCGCCGGGCCAGTCCTCGCCTGGCGCTGGAGCTGGGCACCTATTGCGGCTACGGCGCGCTGCGGATTGCCCGTGCCGCGCCATCCGCGCGGGTGGTTTCGGTGGAATTGTCCGCTGCCAACGCGGACGTCGCACGCAGGATCTGGACCCACGCCGGCGTTGCAGACCGGATCTCCTGCGTTGTGGGAACGATCGGCGATGGCGGTCGAACCCTCGACGCGTTGCAGAGTCAGCACGGATTCACCAGCGCTGCAGCGGACTTTCTGTTCATCGATCACGACAAGAATTCCTACCTGGCGGATCTGCTCGCCATCGTCGACCGCGGTTGGCTGCATCGCGGCTCGATCGTGATGGCCGACAACGTCGGCTTTCCCGGATCGCCGAAGTACCGGGCCTACATGCGTGATCAACAGGGCATCGGGTGGCGGACCGTTGAGCACCGCGCTCACGTCGAGTACCAGACGCTGATTCCCGACCTCGTTCTCGAGTCGGACTACCTCGGGGCCTGAATCAGCCTGTGTCGGCTGAGGTCAGCTTTCGGGGATCTCCCGCTCGATCTCCTGCAGCCACACCGTCGCCGCCATGTCCGACGGCGCGCGCCAGTCGCCGCGGGGCGACAGCGACCCGCCGTGGGAGACCTTGGGACCGTTGGGCAGCGCCGAGCGTTTGAACTGGCTGAACGAGTAGTACCGCTGAGCGAAGACCGCCAGCCATCCCCGGATGTCCTTGAGAGAGAAAGCCGATCGCTTGTCGTGCGGATAACCGGGCGGCCAGTCTCCGCGTTCGGGATCGCTCCATGCATGCCAGGCCAGAAAGGCGATCTTCGACGGCCGGAAGCCGTATCGCAGCACCTGAAACAGCGAGAAGTCCTGCAACGCATAGGGCCCCACCTTGGCCTCACTACTCTGCACCTGCTCGCCCGCACCGACGGGCACCAGTTCAGGGGTGATCTCGGTATCGAGCACCGATTGCAGGATCTCGCCGACATCGTCGTCGAACTCCCCGGACGTGATCACCCACCGGATCAGGTGCTGGATGAGGGTTTTGGGAACGCCGGCGTTGACGTTGTAATGGCTCATCTGATCGCCGACGCCGTAGGTGGACCAGCCCAGTGCCAGTTCGGACAGGTCCCCGGTGCCCAGCACGATGCCGCCGCGTTGGTTGGCGATGCGGAACAGGTAGTCGGTGCGCAGTCCCGCCTGGACGTTCTCGAAGGTGACGTCGTACACCTTCTCCCCGCGGGCGAAGGGATGCCCGATCTCGGTGAGCATCAGGGTCGCGGTGTCGCGGATGTCGATCTCGGAGAAGGTGACCCCGAGAGCCTTCGAGAGTCTGATGGCGTTGTTCTTGGTCCGTTCGCCGGTGGCGAAGCCGGGCAGCGTGAACGCGAGGATATCGCTGCGCGGACGGCCTTCGCGGTCCATCGCCTTGGCCGCGACGATCAGCGCATGGGTGGAGTCCAGACCGCCGGAGACGCCGATGACGACCTTGGGGTAGTTCAGCGCCCGCAGTCGTTGTTCGAGACCGGAGACCTGAATGTTGTAGCCCTCGTAGCAGTCCTGCTCGAGCCGGATCGGGTCGTTGGGCACGAAGGGGAACCGCTCGACCTCGCGGCGCAGGCCGATATCGGCGCCGGGCGGATCGAGGTGAAAACCGATGCGGCGGAAGGAGTCCAGGCCGGACTGGTGGCGGCGGCGGTTGTCGTCGAAGGTCCCCATCCGCAGCCGCTCGGCGCGCAACAGGTCCAGGTCGATGTCGGCCACCGAACGGCGACTTCCCTTCGGGAAGCGCTCGGACTCGGCCAGGAGCCGGCCGTTCTCGTAGATCATCGTCTGACCGTCCCAGGCCAGGTCGGTGCTCGACTCACCCTCCCCCGCCGCGGCGTAGACGTAGCCGGCCAGGCAGCGCGCGGATGCCGAGCGCGCCAACAGCTTCCGGTCCTCGGCCCGGCCGATGGTGATCGGGCTGCCGGACAGGTTGGCCAGCACCGTCGCACCGGCCAGTGCCGCCTGGGCACTCGGCGGGATCGGCACGAACATGTCTTCGCAGATCTCCACGTGCAGCACCAGTCCGGGCACGTCGTCGGCGGCGAAGAGCAGGTCCGGTCCGAACGGCACGTCCTGACCGAGTAGTCGAATGGTCCCGGTCATGTCGTCGCCCGGTGCCATCTGGCGGCGTTCGTAGAACTCCCGGTAGGTCGGCAGATAGGACTTGACCGCCACTCCGAGAATCCGGCCGCGGTGGATGACGACCGCGGTGTTGTAGATCCGGTGCAGATGGCGCAGTGGCGCGCCAACCACCAGCACCGGCAGCAGGTCGGTCGAGTCGAGGGCGATCTCACCCAGTGCGGCCTCCACGGCGTCGAGCAGACTGTCCTGCAGCAGGATGTCCTCGATGGAGTAGCCGGACAGCGTGAGCTCCGGAAACACCGCCACCGCGACGCCGTCGTCGTGGCATTCCCGGGCGATCGCCAGCACCGACGCGGCATTGGCGGCGGGGTCCGCCAGCACCGTCCGGTAGGTACAGGCGGCGACCCGCGCAAACCCGTGCCGGTAGGCGGAGAAAAAGTCCACGCCCCATTGTCGCCTACCCGCGCCCGGCGATGCAGCGGAGATACCGGCAATCCGGGTAGCGGCACCACGCCGCAGTAGTTTCATGGCTGACAGATACTTCAGGGAGTTGATTTCGCGGAAAGGGGTTCGGGGGTTGGCATCTACAGACCTGCCGACGCCGAACCTGCGAATACCGACGACCGTCCACACCGGTAAGACTGCGGCAGTCTTTTTCGCCGCATTCAGCGCCTGCCTGCTGACCGACTGGCCGAACCGCACTTCCGTCGAGTTCCTTTCCGCCCTGTGCTTCCCGGTGCTGGGTCTGATCTTCGTGACGCTCTCCGTCCTGCTGACGAGATCGACTCAGGGTCGGTCGCGGACCGCGTGGATGGCCATGACGATCGGATTGACCGGCTGGGCACTTGCCGAGTGGGGGTGGGCCTACTTCGCCCTCGTCGTCGGCCGGACACCGATTCCGTCATGGCCCGATGCCGTCTACGCGTTCTTCGTACCGGGTGTCGCGGCGGCGCTTCTGCTGTTTCCTAGCGCACGATCCTGGCGGGATCAGAGCCGCGTCGTTCTCGACGGCTTGATTCTGACCGGTTCCTTCGTCCTGATCTCATGGCTGGCAGTACTGCGCGGCATTTGGCAGGCGCGCCGGACCACCGGGCTGGAATTCCTTATCTCACTGGGATACCCGGCCGGGGACTTCCTGCTCCTGACCCTCGGTTTCCTGGTATTCCTCAGGGTGGCCACGGGGCTGCGTGCGACGCTTGGCCTGCTGATCGGGGCGTTCGTGTGCGTCACCCTGGCCGACAGCGTGTGGGTCTATCTGAAGAGTTCGGCGGGCTACACCCTGGGCAGCCTGCCTGACTACCTCAATGTCGGCGCGGCGTTGCTGGTCATCGTGGCTTTGGTCGCGGCTTACCACGCCGAATCCAATACCGGGGCCGTCGCCCCGTCCCCGAGCCGACTCGCCCTGTGGCTGCCGCTGTTACCGCTGGCGGTCGCCGGGCTGTTCGTGGCAAGTGGGCACCGCGATGCGGTGATGGAGCCCCCGGTGATCATCGGCGTCACCGCCCTGATCGTGGCGACCCTGATCCGCCAGGTGCTGGAGGCCGCCGAAGCGGTCCGGCGCGAGGAACGGATCCGAACTCTCGCTGACCGGCTGACTAGCGACCTCGACAGTGCCGCCAGGTACGTCGCATCGATTCTGCCGGGCGAGCTGACGGGGCCGGTGACGGTGAGTTCGCGCTATCTGCCGTCTCGGACGCTGGGCGGGGATTCCTTCGGCTACACCTGGATCGACGACGACCATCTGATCGTCTACTTGATCGACGTTTCCGGCCACGGTCTGGAACCGGCGCTGCTATCTGTCTCGGTGCACAACCTGCTGCGGTCCAATTCCCTGCCTGCTCCCGTTCTGCTGGCACCGGATCGGGTGCTCGCCGAACTCAACGAACGATTCAGCATGGATGACCACGGCGGCCACTACTTCACCATGTGGTACGGCACTTATCGGCTGTCGACCGGTCAACTGCGCTACGCCGGTGCAGGACACCCTCCGGCCCTGGCGCTCACCCAGGAAGGGGGCACGGTCATCGCGACGCCACTCGAAGGCAGATCCATGCCGGTGGGGATGTTCGACAAGACCGTGTTCACCGTCGAGAGCTACCAGGTCCCGGCAGGCACCCGAATCCTGGTGTACAGCGACGGGGTGCTCGGCGATCCGCCGCAGCTGGACGAGTTCGTCGCACTGTGCACGGACTCGGCCGCGACAATGCAGTCGTTGGACGCGCTTGTCGACAGTCTGCCTTTCGTCGGGGAAGGTCCAGTTGAAGAGGACGATCGTTCCCTCGTGCAGTTGACTTTTTCCGGGTAGGAAAGACGTCATGGACGCCCCGGAACTCGTCACGCTGCTGGCCGGCCGGCGGGTGGCCGTGGTGACCGGCGCGGGGCTGTCCACCGACTCCGGGATTCCGGACTACCGCGGCCCGGACTCACCGCCGGCCAACCCGATGACCATCCGCCAGTTCACCTCCAGCCGCGAGTACCGCCGGCGGTACTGGGCGCGTAATCACCTCGGCTGGCGGCACATGGCCGCGACCCAGCCGAATGCCGGCCACCGCGCGCTGGCCGCGCTGGAACGCGCAGGGGTGGTCACCGGGGTGATCACCCAGAACGTCGACCTGCTGCACACCAAGGCCGGCAGCCGCACCGTGATCAACCTGCACGGCACCTACGCGCGGGTGGTGTGCCTGGACTGCGGGCACACCATGTCCCGGACGGCACTGGCCGAGCGACTCGAGGCCGCCAATCCGGGATTCACCGAACGCGCCGAACGGGTGGGCGGGCTGGCGGTGGCACCGGACGCGGACGCGATCGTCACCGACACCGACTCCTTTGAGTTCATCGACTGCCCGCAATGCGAAGGAATGCTCAAACCCGACATCGTGTACTTCGGCGAATCCGTCGCCAAAGAGGTTGTCGACCAGGCTTATTCACTGATCGACGCCTCCGATGCCCTGCTGGTCGCGGGCTCGTCTCTGACGGTGTTCTCCGGCTACCGGTTCGTCCGGCACGCCGCGGCCCGGCAGATCCCCGTCGCGATCGTCAACCGCGGCCCGACCCGCGGCGATGACTTGGCGGCAGTGAAGGTCGACGCCGGCTGTTCGCCGATGCTGACCCTGCTGGCCGAGGAGCTGACCGGCCGCAAGCCGGCGGTGTCGTAGGGTCGGTCCATGGTTTCCCCTGTCAACCTCGTAACGGCCTTCGCCGTCGGCATCGGCCAGACCGTGATCAAACCGGTGCGCCCCGAGCCCGGTCCGGCCACGCAGCGCTGGGGCGTGGGCGTCGGCGAGGTCGCCGCGCGACTCCCCCTGATGCCCGGCCTGGTCAGCGGTTTTGCCCGAAAGATCGGCAACCGGTTCGGGTCGGTGGTGGTCAGCCCGAGCGGCATCGAGTACGACGGCGATGAGGTGGACTGGTCGAAGGTGACCGAGATCCGGACCCGTCGCCTGGTCGGCTATCTGCTCACCGACGCGGTCACCAAACAGGTCGACCGGCTGCCGGTCTACTGGTTCCCCGGCCGCGGGCTGGTACTCACCGGGCTGACCAACGCCGCGTTGACGGTGGTGGCGGTCGCCGCCGATCTTCGCCTCGACCGCGGGGTGTTCACCGTCTACATCCCCGCCGACGTCGCGTCGAAGGGCCTGTTCCGGACGACGCAGATGTCCCCGGGTATTCCGGCCGCCCTGGTGCTGGCCGACCCTACGGTGCGCGACTGCGTGGAGGCCACTGCCGCGGCGCACGGAGTTCCGGTGCGCCCGGCCGACGACGATGCTCTGGAGCGGGCTGCTGCGCGGGCCGCGGTGATCCGCTCAGCGGTCGGACGGGCGGTGACGCTGGGCGCCGCACTGACCGGTCAGGCCGGGACCAGATCGTCGGCGTGAACGGCAGGCCGACGCAGTTCGGCCGACAGTTCCGACGTCGAGCGCCCGATCATCGTGCTCAATTCCGTTGCGTCATAGGCGACGACGCCGCGACCCACCATCACGCCGTCGGGTCCGTGTAGCTCCACGACGTCCCCGCCGAAGAACCTCCCCGACAGCGCGGTGATCCCGGCCGGCAGCAGCGAGCGCCGCTGCGTGACCACCGCGCGCACCGCACCGGCGTCCAGAATCAGCGCCCCGGCAGACTCGGCGGCGTACCGCACCCAGAACCGGCGCGCGGACATCCGCGTCGGCCGCGGAACGAAGACGGTGCCCACCGACGCCTCACTCAGCGCGTCGGCGACGTCGGCCGCGGCGGCCAGCAGCACGGGCACCCCGGCGTCGGCGGCCAGCAGCGCCGAGGACAACTTCGACGCCATGCCACCGGTGCCCAGCCGGCTGCCCTGCCCGGCGACCACCCCGTCGAGGTCGTCGGGCCCGGCCACCTCGGGGATGAAGCGCGCGGCACCTTTGCGGGGGTCCGAGTCATAAAGGCCGTCGATATCGGACAGCAGCACCAGGGCGTCGGCGCCGACCAGGTGCGCGACCAGCGCCGAGAGCCGGTCGTTGTCGCCGAACCGGATCTCGTTGGTGGCCACGGTGTCGTTCTCGTTGACGATCGCCACCGCATGCAGGGCCCGCAGCCGGTCCAGGGTGCGCTGGGCATTGGTGTGCTGCACGCGCTGGGAGATGTCGTGGGCGGTGAGCAGCACCTGCCCGACAGTGCGGTCGTAGCGGCCGAAGGCGGCACTCCACGCATTGACCAGAGCCACCTGGCCGACGCTGGCGGCCGCCTGCTTGGTCGCCAGGTCGGTGGGCCGGCGAGTCAGACCCAGCGGTTCGATCCCGGCGGCGATGGCTCCCGAGGAGACGATCACCACATCGGTGCCGGCCTTCATCCGGGCCTCGATGGCGTCGGCCAGGGCTGCCAGGCGGGTCGTGTCGAACAATCCGGCCGGGTTGGTCAGCGCTGTGGTGCCGATCTTGACCACGATGCTGCGGGCGGCGCGGACAGCCTCCCGGTGGGCACTCACGCGTCCTCCCCGGACTCGCGACCCTCCCCTGAATCACGGCGGAGCCGACGGGCTTCCTTGCGTTCGGCGGCGCCGATCCGGTCGTTGCGCTCCAGGCGGATGTCGGTCCCTCGACCCGAGGGGGTGACGTCGACTCCGGCCGGGGTCTGCGGCTCCCAGTCGAACGTCATGTCGCCGATGGTGACCGCGCAGCCCGGCTTGGCGCCCCGCTTGATCAGTTCGTCCTCCACGCCGAGGCGGGCCAAGCGGTCGCCGAGATAACCGACCGCCTCGTCGTTGACGAAGTCGGTCTGGGCGATCCAGCGCTCAGGCCGGGTACCGCGGACGATGAAGCCGCCTGCGTGGTGAGGATCGGCCTCGACGGTGAACCCGCTGGCGTCGATGGGAACCGGACGGATGACCGGGCGCCGCGCCACCACGGGCGGCTGGGCGGCCCGGTAGGCGGCGACCAAGTCCCACAGCGCAAAGGTCAACTCCCGCAGGCCCTCCCGGCTAACGGTCGACACTTCGAACACCGGCCAGCCGCGCATCTCGATATCGGGCCGGACGAAGTCGGCGAGTTCACGCGCCTCGGGGACGTCGATCTTGTTGAGCACCACCGCGCGCGGGCGATCGGCGAGATCGCCGAGCGTCGAATCACCCTGCAACGTGGGCCGGTAGGCCGCCAACTCGGCTTCCAGCGTGTCGATGTCGGAGATCGGATCGCGGCCGGGTTCCAATGTTGCGCAGTCGATCACGTGCACCAGCACTGCGCAGCGCTCGATGTGCCGGAGGAAGTCCAGACCCAGGCCGCGGCCTTCGGAGGCTCCGGGAATCAGCCCGGGCACGTCGGCCACGGTGAAGGTGTGCTCGCCGGCGGAGACCACGCCGAGGTTGGGCGCCAGGGTGGTGAACGGATAGTCGGCGATCTTGGGCTTGGCCGCCGAGATGGTCGACACCAGCGACGACTTACCGGCCGAGGGGAATCCGATCAGTCCGACATCGGCGACGGTCTTGAGTTCCAGGGTGAGATCACGGGCCTGGCCCTTCTCGCCGAGCAGTGCGAATCCGGGAGCCTTGCGCGCCCGGGAGGCCAGGGCGGCGTTGCCGAGTCCGCCGCGTCCGCCTTCTGCGGCGGTGAACCGGGTGCCGTCCCCGACCAGGTCGGCCAGCAGGCGGCCCTGCTCGTCGAGGACCACGGTGCCGTCGGGCACCCTGACTTCGAGATCGCCGCCGGCGGCACCGTCGCGGTCGCCGCCCTGGCCCTGCTTGCCGGATGCGGCGACGACGTTCGGGTGGAAGTGGAAGTCGAGAAGGGTGTGGACCTGGGGATCGACTACCAGAACGACGCTTCCGCCGCGTCCGCCGTTGCCGCCGTCGGGACCACCGAGAGGTTTGTACTTCTCGCGGTGCACCGACGCGCAGCCGTTACCGCCGTTGCCGGCGCGGGTGTGAATGACGACGCGATCGACAAAGCGGGCCATGGGTAACTCCTTCGAATGTAACGCCAGGGCGGGACATCACTCGCGAATCCGCCACCGGGTTACAGTCGCGAGCCTAGGCCTCCGCAGCCGCTCCGGCGGCGACATCGGACCCCGGCCGCGCGGTACGGACGATGTTGACGGTCTTGCGGCCGCGCTTGATGCCGAACTCCACTGCGCCGGGGGCCGTGGCGAACAGCGTGTCGTCGCCGCCGCGGCCGACGTTGACGCCGGGGTGGAAGTGGGTGCCGCGCTGGCGGACGATGATCTCGCCCGCCTTGACGACCTGGCCGCCGAACCGCTTGACGCCGAGGCGCTGGGCATTGGACTCGCGACCGTTGCGCGAGCTGGATGCGCCCTTCTTATGTGCCATGTCTCTGTCTCGCCCCTCTGGCTACTTGATTCCGGTGACCTTGAGGACCGTCAGCGGCTGACGGTGGCCCTGCCGCTTGTGGTAGCCGGTCTTGTTCTTGAACTTGTGGATACGGATCTTCGGGCCCTTGATGTGCTCGAGGATCTCGCCGGTCACCGCGACCTTGGCAAGCGCACCGGCGTCGGTGGTGACCGTGGCGCCGTCGACGACCAGGGCGACCGGCAGGGACACCGAAGCGCCCGGCTCGGACTCGATCTTCTCGACCTTCAGCACGTCGCCGACGGCGACCTTGTACTGCTTGCCGCCCGTCTTGACGATCGCGTAGGTGGCTGTCTGGGCTGCCATCGTTCCTCTTCCAAGTCCGCGACGCGAGCGTCGCTGTAGCGCGGGCACGCGCTACCGGTGGTTGCGCGAGCGGGTCTGTGTGTGCGGGACGCGCCGGGCGGGCCGGGCGGTTCCGCTGCCGCCGGCAGAGCCAGGCGACAACTGCTCAAGGGTACTTGACCAGCATGGGAGGGTCAAACCGGCTCAGGGGTCAAGCGCTGGAGGCCCTGCCGGCCGGGCCGCGGCCCGGCGCCGGGGACGCCTGGCCGGGGTGCCGGCCTCCGCAGCGGCGGCGCTGACCTCGTCAACGGCCGCCCCACCGGGCTCGTCGCCGACGATTTCGATGGTGTCGTCCTCCTCGAGCACGTCGTCGAGGGCATCCTCATCGACTTCGTCGAGTTCGTCGTCGTCCTCGTCGTCGTCCTCGTCGTCGTCGTCCTCGTCGTCGTCGTCCTCGTCGTCGTCGTCCTCGTCGTCGTCGTCCTCGTCGTCGTCGTCCTCGTCGTCGTCCTCGTCCTCGTCTTCGTCTTCGTCGAGAGCGTCGTCGTCTTCATCTTCGTCGTCGTCGTCGTCGAGAGCGTCGTCGTCCTCGTCGAGGTCGAGTTCACCGGTTGCGCCGTCTGCCTCCTCGGCTTCATCGCCCTCGTCGAACTCCTCGACGATCTCGTCGTCCTCGTCCTCGTCCTCGTCGTCATCGGACTTGGCCGCGGCCATCGCCTTGAACATCGGGTGCTCGCCCGGAACGTGGACTGGGACCCGGGCGACTGCCGGCTCCTCGGCCTCGGCCTCGGTCTTGCCCTTGCGACCCCGCCTGTTGCGCCGGTTGCCCGTCCCTGGCGAATCGGCCTTGCGCGCGGCAGGCGCGCCGCTGTCGACCGGGTCGGCGTGCAGCACGATCCCGCGGCCGGCGCAGTCCGGGCAGGTGGTCGAGAACGCCTCGATGAGTCCGGTGCCCAGCTTCTTGCGGGTGAGCTGGACGAGACCCAGCGAGGTCACTTCGGAAACCTGGTGACGGGTGCGGTCGCGGGCCAGCGCCTCGGTCAGGCGGCGCAGCACCAGGTCGCGGTTGGACTCCAGGACCATGTCGATGAAGTCGATCACCACGATGCCGCCGATATCGCGCAGCCGCAACTGGCGCACGACCTCCTCGGCAGCCTCGAGATTGTTCTTGGTGACGGTCTGCTCCAGGTTGCCGCCCGCGCCGGTGAACTTGCCGGTGTTGACGTCGACCACTGTCATGGCCTCGGTGCGGTCGATCACCAGCGTGCCACCCGACGGCAGCCAGACCTTGCGGTCCATCGCCTTGGCCAACTGCTCGTCGATGCGGTGCACCGCGAACACGTCGGGGCCCGCCGGAGCCGCCCCGCCGGCGACATGAGATCCGGACTCGTACTTGGTGACCTTCGGAAGCAGCTCGGGCGCAACGGAAGTGACGTACCCGGTGATGGTGTCCCAGGCGCTGTCACCGGCGATGATCAGACCGGAGAAGTCCTCGTTGAACAGGTCCCGGATCACCTTGACCAGGACGTCGGGCTCCTCGTAGAGCGCCATGGCCGCCCCGGCCTTCTTGGCTTTGACCTCCTCGGCCCGCACGGCGATGGTGTTCCAGTGCTCCTGCAGCCGGTTGACGTCGGCGCGGATGTCGTCTTCCTTCACGCCTTCGGAGGCGGTGCGGATGATGACGCCGGCGTCGGCGGGCACCACCTCGCGCAGGATCTCCTTGAGCCGCTGACGCTCGGTGTCGGGCAGCTTGCGGCTGATTCCCGTCGACGATGCCCCCGGCACGTAGACCAGGTAACGCCCGGCCAGCGACACCTGGGTGGTCAGGCGGGCGCCCTTATGCCCGACCGGGTCCTTGCTGACCTGGACGACGACGTAGTCGCCCGGCTTGAGCGCCTGCTCGATCTTGCGGTTGGCTCCGCCGAGCCCGGCTGCCTCCCAGTTGACTTCACCGGCATACAGCACACCGTTGCGGCCGCGGCCGATATCGACGAACGCCGCCTCCATCGAGGGCAGCACGTTCTGCACGATGCCCAGGTAGATGTTGCCCACCATCGACGCCGACGACGCCGAGGTGACGAAGTGCTCGACGACGATGCCGTCTTCGAGGACGGCGATCTGGGTGTAGAGCGCGCCCTGGTGCGGGGGTTCGGTGCGGACCTTTTCGCGAACGATCATGACGCGGTCGACGGCTTCGCGGCGGGCCAGGAACTCCGCTTCGGTGAGGATCGGCGGACGGCGACGGCCGGCGTCGCGTCCGTCGCGGCGGCGCTGCCTCTTGGCCTCGAGCCGGGTGGAGCCGCTGATGCCCTGGATCTCGCCGGAATTGGAGCGGTCGGCTTTCGCGCGGGGGGCGCGTTCGTGCACGACGGTGTTGGGCGGGTCATCCGGCGACGCCGCTTCCCCGTCATCCCCGTTGCCCGTCCGGCGGCGGCGGCGGCGACGGCGGCGGCGGGTGGCGCCCTCACCGTTCGCCGACTCCTCGTCGCCGTCCTCGGACTCGTCGCCGTCTTCGGCCTCGTCGACATCCGCGGACCCGCCCTCTGCGGAGCCGGCCTGCTCGTCGTCGTCCTCGCCGTCCGCGGCAGGCTCGCCCCGGCCCCGGCCACGACCACGCCGGCCGCGGCGGCGGCGGCGGTTGGACGGGCGGTCGCCGCCGTCGGAGTCGGTGTCGGCCTCGTCGCCGTCGTCCTCGCCGGAGTCGTCGGCCTCGGCGGGTTCGGCCGCGATCACGACGACGGGCTGGGGAGCGACGAAGAGCGGCATGTACGCCGGGTGCTCCGGTTCCTGCTCCACGGTCAGCGTTTCCGCGGGCACGGCGATATGAACCGTCTCAACAGCGGTGTGGGTGTCCAGAATGAGCCGCGACTCCGGCTCGGCTTCCAGGATCACGGCGGCAGTCGGGTCGACCAACACCGGAGCCTCTACGGGCTGGGCGGATTCCAGAGCGGATTCGACGGCGAACTCGGCGTCGGCGGCGGCCAGCGCCTCGCGGACGCGGATCGCCTCGGCCTGGTCGACGCTGGATTGCGGGCTGCGCGACCGCCCGTCGAGATCGGCCAGCGCGTCGAGAACCCGCTTACTGGTGGTGCCGAGCACCCTGGCCAGCGAGTGGACCCTCAGCCGCTCGGGCAGCTCGCCCTCCGCAGCGGGTGGTTCCCACTGCGACGGTGTCTCGGGCTGATCCTGGTTGTGATCATCATTGGCCACGTAGTCTCCTCAAGCCCCCGGGCGCGTCCTGCGACGCGGCCACGCGAGGGCTTCCGCTATATGCCCGGGCGGCGCCCGGACTTGTCGATAGGTCTCGCTCCGACGGATTCGGTTGAATCCGATCGGTGCTCTTGGCTGAATGACGGCTGCCAGCGGTCCGCGCCGCATCGCAGGCAGCGATGGTCGCGCACGTCCGAAGTCTCATTCCGACCGCCCGTTACCGGACGGCCGCCCCAAGTATCCCACACCGGCCCGCCGCAGCGGGCCCTGCTACCCGATCCCGGTCAGATCGACGGGAACCAGAGCGCGATCTCGCGGGCCGCCGCCTCCGGAGTGTCCGAGCCGTGCACCAGGTTGAACTGGATTTCAAGGGCGAGATCGCCACGGATGGTGCCCGGGGCGGCCTGCACGACCGGGTCGGTCGAGCCGATGAGTTGGCGGAATGCCGCGACGGCACGTGGACCCTCAAGCACCGCTGCGACGACCGGCCCGGAGGTGATGAATTCCAGCAGCGAGCCGAAGAACGGCTTGTCCCCGTGTTCGGCGTAATGCGCGCGCGCCAGTTCGTCGTCAACGTGTTTGAGTTCCAGCGCGACGACGGTCAGGCCTTTGCGTTCGATCCGGCTGATGATCTCGCCGATCAACCGGCGCTGCACGCCGTCGGGCTTGATCAGTACAAGTGTCCGCTCAGTCATCTAGCGCCGCTCCTCCTCATCGCTTCGCCCCGCATCGTCGCCGGCGCGGTCACGAGTCGGAAGCGTACCGGGTCAGTTCTGCGGCGGGTGCTCCCCCGGCAGCAGCCCCAGCCGCTGACGGCGCAGCATCTCTCCGCGCAGGTACGCGATCACCGCCCAGACCACGAGAAACAGCACACCCATGAATCCGATGGCCGGGTAGACGAGGTAGCCCGCGATCAGCAGCAGTTGGACCGCGAGATTGGCCCAGATGGCCCACGGCCGGCCCTGCATGCCGGCCAGCAGCCCGAGCAGGACCACGAAGCCCAGCAGGTAGGCCGTCGACCCCGCGGTCAGCCCGCCGCCGACCCTTGCCACCACGGGCAGCGCCAGCAACACCGCGATGATCTCCAGGATCAGCGTTCCGGCCATGACGCCGCGAAAACTCTTCCAGGGGTCCGGAGCCGCTGGGCCGGCGACATCGGGGTCCGGAGCCGCTGGGCCGGCGACATCGGGGCCCGGAGCCGCTGGGCCGGCGACATCGGGGTCCGGCGCAGCGGCCTGGCCGCCGGCCTCGTCGTCCGGAGGCGGCGCGGTCATGCGGGTTCCTTCCCGAACAGCGTGCGGGCCACCCCCGCGGTGACGACCGAACCGGTAATGACGATTCCGGCGCCGGAAAACCCCTCGGCGTCGGCGGCGGCGCCCTCGACGATCGCCGTCGCGGTCTCGATGGCGTCGGCCAGCGCGTCGGCCCGCACCACCCGCTCCGGGCCGAACACCTCCTCGGCACGCCAGGCCAGCTCGTCGATGTCCAGCGCCCGCGGGGACCCGTTGTGGGTCACCACCACCTGGTCGAACACCGGCTCCAGCGCCGTGAGGATGCCCGTCACGTCCTTGTCGCCCATGACGCTGATCACCCCCACCAGATACCGGAAGTCGAACTCCTCGGCCAGTGCCGCTGCCAATGCCTCGGCGCCGGCCGGGTTGTGGGCGGCATCGATGAACACCGTTGGCGCACTGCGCATCCGCTCCAGCCGGCCCGGGCTGCTGGCAGCGGCGAAACCGGCGCGCACGGTGTCGATGTCGAGTTGACGCTCGACCCCGGCCCCGAAGAAGGCCTCGACGGCCGCCAGTGCGACCGCGGCGTTGTGCGCCTGGTGTTCCCCGTGCAGCGGCAGGTAGACGTCGGGGTAGATCCCGCCCAGGCCCTGAAGTTCGAGCACCTGCCCGCCGATGGCGACCTGCCGGGCCCGCACCGTGAACTCCGCGTCCTCCCGCGCGACGACGGCCGCGACCCGCACGGCATGGGCGAGCAGCACGTCCATCGCCTCACGAGGTTGACGGCCGATGACCGCGACGGTCTCGACCGGGACGATGTCGCCGCGGGGCCCGCGGATGACGCCGGCCTTCTCGGCGGCGATCTCGCCGACGGTGACTCCGAGGTACTCGGCGTGGTCAACCCCGATCGGCGTGATCACCGCGATCGGGGCGTCCACCACGTTGGTGGCGTCCCAGCTTCCACCCATCCCGACCTCGATGACGCCGACGTCGACGGGAGCGTCAGCGAACGCCGCGAACGCCATGCCGGTCAGCACCTCGAACTTGCTCATCACCGGCCCTTCCAGACCGAGCTCACCGGCTACCGACTGCGCGTCGACCATCTGAACGAAAGGCTCGATCTCCCGGTAGATCTCGACGTAGCGGGCCGGAGTGACGGGATGGTTGTCGATGGCGATCCGTTCGATCGCCGACTGCAGATGCGGGCTGGTGTAGCGACCGGTCCGCTGCCCGAACGCGGTCAGCAGCGCATCGACCATCCGCGCCACCGAGGTCTTGCCGTTGGTTCCGGCGATGTGGATGCACGGATAGTTGTTCTGCGGCGAGCCGAGCAGTTCCATCAGCGCATCGATGCGGATGGTGCTGGGAGCGATCTTGGTCTCCGGCCAGCGCTGATCGAGAAGATGCTCGACCTGCCACAGCGCGGCGATCTCGTCGAGAGTGGGCTCGGCGACCGGGGCAGCCGGCTCGTCATCCGGCTGATCATCGTCCGGATGTCGCGGCTCGGTCATGAAAACGAAGCCAGGCGGGCGGTGATCCGGTCGACTTCCTCATGCGCGAGCTTCTGCCGGTCCCGGATCTTCGCGACGACGTCGCCGGGAGCCTTGGCCAGGAAGGCGTCGTTGCCGAGTTTGGCCGTTGTGGCGGCCAATTCCTTCTGCGCGGCGGCCAGATCCTTCTCCAGCCTGCGACGTTCGGCGTCGACGTCGACCGTTCCGGAGGTGTCCAGTTCGACGCCGACGGTACCGCCGGACAGTCGTACCTCCACCTGTGCGCATGCCCGGAATTCACCGTCGGGTCTGGTCAACCATGCCAGGGCGGTCACCGGCGCCACCAGTGCGTCCAGTCCCGCCTCGGCGATCCCCTCCAGGCGTGCAGGCACCTTCTGCCGGTCGGCGAGACCCTGATCGCTGCGGAACCTGCGAACTTCGGTCACCAGCTTCTGCATGTCCGAAATGCGCTGCGCTGCAGCACTGTCGGAGACAACGCCCGAGGCGGCGGGCCAGTCGGCGATCACCAGCGACTCGCCGCCGGTCAACTGCTTCCAGAGCACCTCGGTGACGAACGGCATCACCGGGTGCAGCAGCTTGAGCAGGGTGTCGAGCACTGCGGCCAGAACCGCCGTCGTATGCGAAACGCCTTCGGCGATCTGCACTTTGGCAAGTTCGAGATACCAGTCGCAGAACTCGTCCCAGGCGAAGTGGTAGAGCGCCTCACAGGCCCGGCTGAACTCGTAGCTGTCCAAAGCCGCATCCACGTCGGCGCGAACCTCTTCGACCCGGCCCAGGATCCACCGGTCGGCGTCGGTCAGAAGCTCAGCGCCGGGCAGCGGCGCCGGGGCGGCGCCGTTCATGAGCGCAAACCGGGTCGCGTTGAACAGCTTGGTGGCGAAGTTCCGGGATGCGCGGGCGTGATCCTCGCCGATCGAGAGGTCGCTGCCCGGGCTGGCACCGCGGGCGAGAGTGAACCGCAGTGCGTCGGCGCCGAACAATTCCACCCAGTCCAGCGGATCGATGCCGTTGCCGCGCGACTTGCTCATCTTGCGGCCGTGTTCGTCGCGGATCAGGCCGTGCAGGAAGACGTTCTCGAACGGGACCTGCGGCCCGCGCGCACCCCCGCAGGTGATGGCGTCGTCGCCGGCGACGAACGTCCCGAACATGACCATGCGGGCCACCCAGAAGAACAGGATGTCGTAGCCGGTCACCAAAACGCTTGTGGGATAAAACTTCTCCAGTTCGGGTGTGCGGTCCGGCCAGCCCATCGTGGAGAACGGCCACAGCGCCGAGGAGAACCAGGTGTCCAGGACGTCGGGATCCTGCTCCCAGCCCTCGGGCGGGGTCTCATCAGGCCCCACGCACACCGATTGGCCGTCGGGTCCGTGCCAGATCGGGATGCGGTGCCCCCACCAGAGTTGCCGCGAGATGCACCAGTCGTGCATACCGTCGACCCAGTCGAACCAGCGCGGTTCCTGGCTCTTCGGGTGGATGACGATGTCGCCGCCCCGGACTGCGTCACCGGCGGCCCGGGCCAGCGACTCCACCCGCACCCACCACTGCAGGCTCAACCGTGGCTCGATCGGTTCGCCGCTGCGTTCGGAGTGTCCGACGCTGTGCAGATAGGGACGCTTCTCGGCAACCACGCGGCCCTGCTCGGCCAGCGCCTCCCGAACCTTGACCCGGGCCTCGAACCGGTCCATGCCGTCGAATTGCGTTGCCGTTCCGGAGATCCGGCCGCCGGTGTCCATGATCGACGGCATCGCCAGGTTGTGCCGCACGCCGATCTCGAAGTCGTTGGGATCATGCGCCGGCGTGACCTTGACCGCGCCGGTGCCGAATTCGGGGTCGACGTGGGTGTCGGCGACGACGATGATCTCGCGGTCCTGAAACGGGTGCGGCAGGGTCGTGCCGACCAGATGGCGGTAGCGGTCGTCGTCGGGGTGCACGGCGATCGCGGTGTCGCCCAGCATGGTCTCGATGCGGGTGGTCGCCACCACGATGTGCGGCCCGGAATCGTCAAGGGATCCGTACCGGAACGACACCAGTTCGCCCTCGACCTCCTCGTACTTCACCTCGAGGTCGGAGATGGCGGTCTGCAGCACCGGTGACCAGTTGACGAGGCGCTCGGCCCGGTAGATCAGGCCGGCGTCGTAGAGACGCTTGAAGATGGTGCGCACGGCCCGGGACAGGCCCTCGTCCATGGTGAACCGGTCACGGCTCCAGTCGACGCCGTCGCCGAGGCGGCGCATCTGGGCGCCGATGGTTCCGCCGGATTCGTGCTTCCACTCCCAGACCTCGTCGATGAAGCGCTCGCGGCCGAGGTCCGCTCTGCTGGACCCCTGGGCGGCGAGCCGTTTCTCCACCAGCGTCTGGGTGGCGATCCCGGCATGGTCCATACCCGGCAGCCACAGGACTTCGAAGCCCTGCATGCGCTTGCGCCGGGTCAGCGCGTCCATCAGGGTGTGGTCGAGCGCGTGGCCCATGTGCAGGCTGCCCGTGACGTTGGGCGGCGGGAGCACGATCGAGTACGCCGGCTTCGCACTGGCGGCATCGGCCGTGAAGTACCCGGCATCGAGCCAACCCTGATAGATCTCGCTCTCTACCGCACCTGGCTCCCACGACTTGGGAAGCTCCGGGGAATCGGCGTTACGGGACTCTTCAGACGGCACCGGCTAAGTCTAGGGAGCGCAGGCCACCGAGATATGGCCGCACTCCTCATCGCGGCTCCTTCGTCGCCGCGTGATCGTCGTACGGCGGTCCGACCTGCGCTCCCCAGATGGGTCTTAGCGGCCGCCGCGCAGGAGGCCGCCCAGGATGTTGCCGAGCGCGCCGCCCTGGCCGCCACCGAGCACGCTGCCCAGGATGCCGCCGAGCGCATTGTTGCCGCCCGCGGCCGGAGCACCGGCGCCGCCGCCGAGGATGCTGCCGAGAATGTCACCGATGCCACCGCCCGGCGCCGCCTGGGCCTGCGCCCCGGCGCCCGCACCCGCGCCCTGGCTGCGCTGCTGGAACTGCCGCCCGACGTAGGCCAGCACGATCGGAGCCAGCATCGGCAGGAGTCGCTTGATCAGATCGCCGCCCGGAGCCCCGCCACCGGCCAGCGCCGAGGCGACCTGGTTGGTGTCGTTGCCGCCGAAGAGGCTGGCGACCAACTGGTTGCCCTGATTCTCGTCGAGTTGGTCGACATTGACGCCGCCGTCGAGCAGGTCGCTCTCGCCCTCGGCGATGACGGTCTTCTCCAGGTGGACGGAGTCGATGTCGTCGGCCTGGACGTTCTCCTGCAGGGTGCCCAGCAGGGTCGGCACCAAGGTCTGGATGGCCTGGTTCACCTCGCCCTGGTCGGCACCGAGCTTGCTGGCGATATCCGCCACCGGGATCTGGTTGAAGAGGTCGTCGAGACCGGCCATGTTGAGGTTCCGCCTTCGGGTAGGGATTTTTCGTGGAGCACAGCTACTTCGACAGTAGTCGGCGATCTCGGGGCGGTGCGCTGATTACGCTCTCGGCTGGTTCAGTTGAGCCGGGCGGCTTCCAGCGCGATCCCGGCGGCCGGGAACCGGGCCAACAGCGCATCGCCCATGGCGGCCGCCGGAGTCAGCACGCCGTAGCGCTCGGGGAGCCCGTCACGATCCAGCGCAAGCGCCAGGCCGCACTCCCCCAGCATCACCGAGGTCGCCTTGTAACCGGGGTCGCCGCTCTGGCTCATGGTGGCGATATACCGCGCTCCGGAGGTGGTGGTCGTATAGGTCTCCACCTTGTACCACCCGTTCTCGCGGGCCTCATCGCTGGGGCCCGTGCCGGGTTTGGGCATGACACGCTCGACGAGCTTGCGGGGCAGGAAGCGGAACAACCGGCCGGCCACTGCCAACGAGCCGTTGGTGGCGGCGGTGACCACCGCGGAGATGGCCGGCGCCAGGGGCGACGGGCCGACGCTCATGTATTCGGCGTAGCGGAACCGGCGACCGTAGGCGTAGTCGAGCATCGCGTTGCTGCGCCGGACGATGCGGGTGTTGTAACTCGCCATCACGAATGCCATCGCCCACAGCCCCGACAGTTCCGGGGCGATCTCCCTTCCGCGCCGCCACGGCATGTCGGGCTGGGGACCCAGTTCCGGTTCGGCGCCGCGGTCCTGCGCCAGGGTGTAAGGGTCCGCGAGCAGCTTGCGGGTCTCGGGATCGCTGGACGAGGCCCGCAACACCTCCACCATGGAGGCCAGGGTGCCGCCGGACGCACCGCCGGAGAAACCGCGTACCACGAAGTTGGTGTCGAGCAGCTCGCCCTCGCCGTCCTGCTCGGCCCGCCGGAACAGCGCGTAGACGCTCATATCCGAGGGGACGGAATCGAACCCGCAGGCGTGAACGATCCTGGCGCCGGTGTCGATGGCCTGTTTGTGGAAGTCGTCGATGCTCTTCCGAACGAACATCGCCTCACCGGTGAGGTCGGCGTAATCGGTGCCGGCCGCCGCGCAGGCGGCCACCAGTGGCAGACCGTAGCGGCTGTAGGGGCCGACGGTGGTGATGACCACCCGGGTGCGGGCCGCCATGGCATCCAGGGACGCCGGCGAGGATGCGTCGGCCTCCAGAATCGGCCAGGACTGGGCTGCTTCACCGAGGGTCGCCCGGACCGCGGCCAGGCGCTGCGGTGACCGGCCTGCCAGCGCAATACGAGCGTCCCCGCCGGCCTTGGCGAGGTACTCGGCGGTGAGTTTTCCGACGAAACCAGTGGCCCCGTAGATGACGATGTCGAATTCGCGCTGGGTCATGGGCCAAACCTACGCGACCGGCATCACCGGCACCGGTGCGGTCAGCGGACGACCGTCCGGCATACCTTGCCCCAGTCGACCAAGCCGAGCGGACCGCGGCCGATGCCGTCGCACTGGCCCTTGGCCGCTGCGACCGGAGCGGCGGCACTCGTCACGGAGGTGACGGCGAACGGAGTGCCGGCGGCCTTGCCGCAGTCCGGCCAGGCGCCGATCCCCTGGGTGCGCAGCACGTTCTCGGCAACCCGGATCTGCTCCTCGCGGGAAGCCCGGTTCGGCATGCCGGTTCCCCCGTTGGCCGTCCAGGTCGCCGGGCTGAACTGCAGGCCGCCGTAGTAGCCGTTACCGGAGTCGATCGCCCAGTTGCCACCCGACTCGCACTGGGCAATGGCGTCCCAGTTGACGGTGCTCTCGGCGGTGGCCGTGCCGGATCCCAGCGCGAGCGCAGCCAGCGCCAGCCCGAACGTGCAGGCCACCAGGGTGAGGATTCTGCGGATGCTGCTCACTGGTGTCCTTCCCGACGGCCGCCCGCTGACGCGCGGTTGTGATGTGGATCGCCACGGTAGGGACGGTTGTTACAGAAGAGACACTATTTCTTGATGAGAAATTTGTGAGGGCAGTGGTGAAAGCACAAAAGTGGCGCCGGATCTCTCCGGCGCCACCCTTGTCGAACTGTCTGAGTCGGCTTTAGCCAAGCCCGCCGCAGGTCGGCCACGCGCCGATGCCCTGGGTGCGCAGGACGTTCTCGGCGACCCGGATCTGCTCTTCGCGCGACGCCTGGTTCGGCATGCCCGCGCCACCGTTGGAGCTCCAGGTGCTGGGGCTGAACTGCAGGCCACCGTAGTAACCGTTGCCGGTGTTGATGGCCCAGTTTCCACTGGACTCGCACTGGGCGATCGCATCCCAGTTCACGCTGTCGGCATTGGCTGCGCCAGCGCCCAGGGCGATCGGGGCCACGGCCATCGCGCCGGCGACCGAGGCCACCTTGACGGCCTTCACGAGAGTGCTACGAACGTTCATCAACAATCTTTCCTTTCGCCGAGCGCGTACCGGGCCTGGCTCCATCCAGGAAGCCGCCCGTTGGATCGTGCCGTCTCGGTCTGGCACGACAGCGGTGGCCGGAAGGTGGACCGATGGTCCCCGACCCCCGCTCACACGCAGGGTTTTAATTTGGAATTGTTTGAACCCCAATTCATGGGCTCGCCACGACGCTACGCAGCGGATTGCGGCAAGTCACGTCAATGACACAACAATTTCTTGCAGATAACGGATTAATCACGAACCTGAGAATTCACTTTGCCCCGCAGGTCAGGTCGGCGTGTCCAGACCCCGGGAGGCGGGACGCGGATCATCTACATGTGACGTAGATCACGTTTGATTTGTGATCCAGCCCACAGTGCTCAATTAACACATGCAACATGAGTCACATCTATAACAAATACCGGCGCGCTGAACCTCCACAGTCACATCCGTCACACCGGTCCGTCGCCCCGGCCATCAGCACAGATCATCAGGGGTGTTCAGGTTCAGCAGTGCGGCACTGTCCGCCAGCGCTACACGCCGGGTCAGCACGGTGTCGGCCAGCGCCCGCATCCGGCGCTCGCCGGCGCCGACCAAGGTTTCGATCCGGTCGGCGAGGTCGGTTCGGTAGACCCCAGCCAGGTAGTGGTCACGGCCATCCCAGGGCAGCACGAGGTCAACATCCCGGTACCCCGCCAGGACATCGACGATCCCGGCGGTCAGGTTGGGCAGGTCGACGGCGCTGACGAAGGCCCGGGCCGCACCCTGGGCGGCCGCGGCCCGCAGTCCGCGCCCGGTGGCCGGCAACGGACCGGCCCCATGAACATCGTCGCGCAGGATCCGGACGTCGACGGGTCCCGTCAGGTCCGGCAGGGCCTGCCCGGGGGCCGCGACCACGAAAACGGGACCGCAACGGGCGCTCAGCACGGAGACGGTGTGCTCCAGCATCGTCATCGACGGGTGCCGGGGATGGGGCATGGTCGCCTTGTCGCGGCCCATCCGCCGGGAGGCACCGCCGGCGAGCACCACGGCCGCGAGCGCAGCCGGCGCGGACACGGCTAGTCGACGGTCCAGGTGTCGCGGCCGCGCAGCAGGGCCTGCAGGGCCGCGCGGTCGTGCGTCGCGGCGGCACGCGCGGAGACGATCTGTTCCCGGGCACCGTCGTCGTAGGCGGGCCGATCGACCTGCCGGAAGATGCCCATGACGGTGTGCTCGAGGTTCTGATCGCTGAGCCGCGACAGCGCGAACGCGTAGGC
>CAISDL010000030.1 GCA_903884065.1 uncultured Actinomycetes bacterium
CCGGCGGAGTCCACCACGTAGACGCACTGGCAGCCGGCGTCGGCCATGATGCGGGCCTGCGCGGCGAGCTTCTCCGGTGCGAGGGTGTGGGCCATCATCAGGAAACCGACCGTCTCCAAACCGAGTTCACGCGCCAGGCCGAAGTGCTGGATGGACACGTCGGCCTCGGTGCAGTGCGTGGCGATGCGGCAGATCGAGCCGCCGTTGTTCTGCGCCTCCCGGATATCGTCCTTGGTCCCGACGCCCGGCAGCATCAGGAAGGCGATCTTGGAGTCGGTGACCGTCTCGGCGGCGATCTTGATCAGTTCCTGCTCAGGGGTTTTGGAGAATCCGTAGTTGAAGCTCGATCCGCCGAGGCCGTCGCCGTGGGTCACCTCGATCACCGGCACACCGGCCGCGTCCAGGGCCGCGACGATGGCCTGCACCTCCTCCTTGGTGAACTGGTGACGCTTGTGGTGCGATCCGTCCCGCAGTGAGGTGTCGGTGATCCGGACGTCGAAGATGTGGCCGTTCATCGTGTGCCTCCGGTGGCCGCGCTGGACCGTTCCTTGGCCATCTCCTCGCCGACCTTCGTCGCCGCCGCCGTCATGATGTCGAGATTGCCCGCATACGGCGGCAGGTAATCACCCGCCCCTTCGACTTCGATGAACGTCGTCACGACGTGCCGGCCGCCATTGACCACCGACGGCTCGTCGAACTGCGGTTCGTTGAGTAGCCGGTAGCCGGGGACGTAGGTCTGCACCTCGGCCACGACATCGTGAATGGACTGCGTGATGGCGGCGCGGTCGGCGTCTTCCGGAATCTCGCAGAAGATGGTGTCGCGCATGATCATCGGCGGATCGGCCGGGTTGAGGATGATGATGGCCTTGCCCCGCGCGGCCCCGCCGATGGTCTGGACGCCATTGCTGGTGGTCTTGGTGAACTCGTCGATGTTGGCGCGGGTGCCCGGCCCCGCAGAGACAGAAGCGACCGACGCCACGATCTCCGCGTAGGGCACGCTCACCACCCGCGAGACCGCGTAGACGATCGGGATGGTGGCCTGCCCGCCGCAGGTCACCATGTTGACGTTCGGGGCGTCGAGATGCGCGTGGAGGTTGGCCGGCGGGACGACGCCGGGACCGACGGCGGCGGGCGTGAGGTCAATGGCGGTGATCCCGGCTTCGGCGTACCGCGGGGCGGCGGCCTTGTGCACATAGGCGGAGGTCGCCTCGAAGACCATGTCGGGCTTCTCCGATTGGGCCAACAGCCAGTCGACCCCTTCGTGGCTGGTTTCCAGACCGAGTGTGCGGGCGCGGGCCAGACCTTCGCTGTCCGGATCGATGCCGATCATCCAGCGCGGTTCGAGCCACTCGGAGCGCAGCAATTTGTACAGCAGGTCGGTGCTGATGTTTCCCGAGCCGACGATGGCGACCGACTGCTTGGTCATGGTGCTCCTATTCGAACGACAGACGAACAGAACCGAGTCCGGCGAAGTCGGCGACGAACGCGTCACCCGGACGGGCGTCGATGGCGCGGGTGCAGGAACCGGGGAGGACGATGTCGCCGGCCTTCAGCCGAACCCCGAAACTGTCCACCTTGCGGGCCAGCCAGGCGACCGCCGTCACCGGATTGCCGAGAACCGCGTCACTGCGGCCTTCGGCCACCACCTCGCCGTTGCGCGTGAGTATGGCGTCGATCGCCGTGATGTCGATGTCCTTCGGCGACACCCGTTGCGGCCCCAAAACGAAGCCGGCCGAGGAGGCGTTGTCGGCGATGGTGTCGCACAACCCGATCTTCCAGTCCCTGATCCGGGTGTCGATCAACTCGATCGAGGGCACGAACGCGGCGGTCGCGGCCAGCACGTCGTCCTCG